>NZ_JAAGPE010000050.1:0-46793 GCF_017104605.1 Burkholderia sp. Ac-20384
GGCGCTTCGGTGGCGGGATTGTGGACGACGATGAACGTGTCGCTTTCCGGGGCGACGAAACGGCCGTTCACGTAGTTGCGTTCGGTGCGCATGAAGTGACTCCTCCGATGAATGCAGGCGGATCGCTTCGACTGGCGAACACGCGTGGCAAGGGATGGAGGCCATTCTGGTCATGCGTTTAGTGCACGACAAACGACTTATTTTCGCGCCGAGCATGAGAAAAAAGCACGTTACTCGGTAAGTCGGCCGGAGTCGCCCGTCCGGCAAGGCTGCCGTGGCGCGGGCCTTGGGCGGGGCGAGCGGAGGGCTGTCGTATTTTCCGACGGGTCCGAATGCGGACGGGCGTGGAAGCCGGTAAGGTGTCGCCCGCGGCGGGTGGTCGAGGGCGATCGGGGACGGATCGCGCGCTAGGCGAGCGGCACTTGCGGCAGCGGCGACGACGGTTCGAGATGGCGCTTCGCGAGCCACACTTCCTGCTGCAGCCAGTCGCGGAACTGGACGATGTGCGGCAGGTTCGTCTGCTCGGGCCGCGTGACGAACCAGTACGACTGGTGGCCGTCGACATGAACGTTGAGTACCTGCATCAGCTGCCCGGTCGCGAGTTCGCGCGCGACCATGTGGCGGTCGGCGATCGTGATGCCGAGACCGTCGATCGCCGCGCGGATCGCATGGTCGAGCAGGTCGAATTCGTAGCCGCCGCGCGTGTCGACGTCGGCGATGCCGGCGGCCTTCAGCCAGTGCTGCCAGGTCAGGTAGCGCTGGTCGTCGGTGGCGAGCACGTGCAGCAGCGTGAAGCGGTTCAGGTCGATCGGCGCGCCGTCCTGTCGCAGCCGCGCATACAGCGCGGGCGCGCAGACGGCGATATGCTGCTCCTGCATCAGCAGCGCGTTGTCGAAGCCGTCCCATTCGCCGTCGCCGAACCGGATCGCACAGTCGAGCACGCGCGATTCGCCGAGGCTGTCGTGGATGCGGGTCGTGAGGCTCAGCTCGAATTCGGGATGCGCGTCGCGCAGCCGGCCGAGGCGCGGCATCAGCCAGCGCGCGGCGAAGGTGGGCGGCACGTTCGCGCGCAGGCGGTTCAGGTGGGTTTTTTCCTGCAGGCTGCGCACGGTCAGCTCGATCTTGTCGAACGATTGCTGCAGTGCGCGCAGCAGCACGCGGCCGGCCGCGGTCAGTTCGAGCTGGTGATGGCGACGTTCGAGCAGGGTTTCGCCGAGCTGGCCCTCGAGCTGGCGAACCTGGCGGCTCACCGCGCTCTGCGTCACGTTGAGCAGCTCGGCCGCGCGCGTGAAGCTGCCGGTGCGGCCGGCCATCTCGAAGGCTTTCAGCGCGTTCAGCGCCGGCATCTTGCGTCTCACGGGGCGGTGTCGTGTTTGGTGCGGGATGCTTATTGTAGGCGGGTGGCCGTGGGCGCGGGGACGATGAATGGAGGCGACGGGGGCGCGGGCCCTCGGGGTTTTGACGGCGCGGCGGCTGGCGCGCCGGGTGGCGACAAGGCTGCCTGCAGGAGGGCCGGCGATGCCGGCCGGCAACAACACGAACGATACGAACGAAAGGGACACACATCATGCGACGCCTGCCATCGTTGATCGCACTGCGATTTTTCGAGGAGACCGCGCGTCACCTGAGCTTCAACCGCGCGGCGGTTTCGCTGTGCGTGACGCAGGGGGCGGTGAGCCGGCAGATCCGGCTGCTCGAGGAAGCGCTCGGCGCGCGGCTGTTCGAGCGCGATCACAAGGGCGTGCGCCTGACCGATGCCGGCGAGCGGTTGCTGCCGTTCATCGGGCAGGCGTTCGACACGATCGAGCGCGGCGTCGGCGAAATCGCCGCCGCGCGGCCAGGTGCGAAGCGGAGGCTGACGGTGTCGCTGCCGCCGACGTTCGCGACGCAGTGGTTTTCGCCGCGGCTCGGCACGCTCGCGGAGGCGCTGCCCGACGTCGAGCTGTCGATCCGCACGGAGCCGGCGGACGATTGCCATTGCCACATCCGCTTCGGGCGCGCGGCGCGCGCCGGGATGCAGTCGGAGCTGCTGATGATGGAGCGGCATGCGCTTGTCGGCGCGCCGCGTTATCGCGGCGATGCGCTCGATGTGCTGCTCGGCCGGTTGCCGTCGCTGCATGTGCTGCATGAAGGCAAGCGCCTCGCGCTGTGGGCCGACTGGTGCGAGCAGGCGGGCGTGCCGCTGGCGCGGATCGGTGACGGTATCGAGTTTTCCACGCTGGAGCAGGCGATCCGCGCGGCGCGCAAGGGCGCGGGGCTCGCGGTAGTCGATCTCAACATGATCGAGGAGGAGATCGGCGAGGGCAGCCTCGTGCGGCTGTCGCCAGTGCAGCCGATCGGGCCGTTCGGGTATTGGCTCGATGTCGAGCCGGAGAGTGTGGCGGTCGAGCCGGTGGTCGCGTTTGCTGAGTGGTTGCGGGGGCAGGCGGGGAGGCGGGGGTAGGGCGGGTGCGTCGAGGCTGAGACGCGGCTGATCTTTCGGTGGAAGCAATCGGATCAGTCCGCGTGTGTCGTGTAGCCCTTTCGGCTTTTGTCTGTGTCAACGATCGTTACCATAGGCGGATCGACACGATCGTTGCTGGCTACCGGTCGGGGTCGTGCCCGAAGTGCATGAGTGTTTCCCGGCGTCCCCAGAATTCTATGTCGGCGATCGATTCGACAGGCATCTGGCACTTCGAGAGATCGATACGCCCGACGTTGAAGACGGCGCGTCGCGGCGGGGATGCCGGCATGTCAGCCGGCCGCGTGTCATGCCCGACGGCGGACTTGTGCATGACGCGCGCCAGGCTGTGATGGAGTTCGGTTGTGACGAGCGCATCGAGGAGGTGCCTGGCTTCGGCGCTGAGGGCGAGACGATGCCGGATCGACGGCCGGCCGCGCTTCGCCGTGGGGCGCGTGATCCGGAATCCGGCGATCGGCGTGTGCTTTGTGTTCATTCGTAAATCCCCTTTTCGATCAAGTATTTTTGCAGCGCCCGCACGGACGTGCCGTGCGGTGCGACGTCGAATGTCATCCAGCGATGTGATCCCGCTACGCGCCAGAAATCTCGCCCGAATGGTGTTGCGTAGAGCGCACGCAGCGACCGAAGCGATCCGTCGGCAAGACCGACCGGGTGCCCCTGGAAATACTGGAACAGCGCCGCTTCATCGCCGCGTTTGTCGGGAATGGGCGCGTCGAAACCGAATCGTGGCCATGCGTAGTACCCGAATAGCCGCCGGCCGCCCGGTTTGGGCGCCGCCTTCCGGCCCCCCGCTGCGAATGCAATGATTCGGGTGATGCCCAACGTATCAGACGCCCTGACGATCCGCCACAGCATCGCCGCACCGAGTCCCGCGATTGCGTGATCGACGAGATCGATTGTCTTGAGTTCGAGTAGGGATGTGTCCAATTCTCGACGGACCGATATGCGGTTTTCGGATCGGATCCAGGTGGGGTTCGTGACCGAAAAGGTCAACCGGCCTCTGCTGTCGAGATAGGCTTGAATTTCCGATCCAGTGGGTGCGCCACACAACGAAACGAGCAGTTTGTCGGAGACATCGCCGTTCACGCCGAGAAACGTCGAAATATCCAGGTCGTTTCGATCGACCTCAAGCCGATCGTCGAAGTACAACGTTTCGTATGGCAGAACATGACTGAGGTCGACAGGCGGGGCGGACATGGCTGCGGGCAGAAATAGAAAGTCCCCAGCATATCGGCGCGATTTCGGCCCGCCGAGTCAGCCGAACGGCTAGACCGAACATCGCACGGTGGCTGCCCGTCCCGCCCGCGTTACGACCAGTCGAACGTCAGCAGTGCCACGCGGCTGACCGGCTCGTAAAACAGCAGAATCCAGTCCGCCCCCATCGCGCGATATTCCCACCCGGTCACACCGGCGACGAAGCGAAAGCGCGCGCCGTCGGGGCCGATCGGCCGGATGTTGTCGGGATCGCTGTCGTCGACCGGAAAGTCGGAGGTGCCCGACCAGTTGCCCCAGCCGACCGATCCACCGAGTTGGTCGATCAGGTTGCACGGCTTTTCCTGGCTGAAATCGCGCTCGTCCGGCGCGTACTGGTTGGACGAGTAGAGCACGCCGTATTCGGCGAACCGCTGGCGCGCGGTGTCGATGCTGGCCTGTTGCTCGGCGTAGTGCGCCTCCAGTTCCTCGCGATAGCCCGCGTCATGCGCGCCGGGTGGGTTTTCCAGATAGAAGTAGCGCGGGTCGCCGAGCAGCGTGTAGCGGTTGTCGTCGTCGAGCCGGAATCCGATCCAGTTCGCGCGGAGATAGTCGTTGTGATATGCGGCCGTGTCCTGCCCGACGAGCCCGTCGTACGGTTCGATGGGGCTGAGCAGGTGGATCCAGCCCTCCCAAGACGGATTGACCGCCGACAGGTCGATCGACACGAGCGGATGCAGGTGGCGCGCGAGTGCGGCGTTGGACTCGGCAAAGACGTCGGCGTCGGGCGGATAGACCTTCAGGCTAGGTTGTGGCGTGACGATGTCTTCAATCATGATCGGTGTCCGCACGGTGAGGGTCCGGTAAGGCTACACGAGTGAAGGCGAAAACCGGATGAATGCCGGCGCCGCAGCGGCCTGCCGGAAGCGCCTCCCGTTCCTTCCATCCGCCCGATCGGCACTTCGAAAACATTCGCGCCGATCCTTCGGAGATCGTCTTCTTGATAATAGTTGATAAGAACGATACGCTTGGTGGATCGAATTCAATCCGGCCGGGAGGTCGACATGATCAGTGCGGAACTGGGCCAGCAGCTGGAGACTTACGTCGCGAAGCTGGTCGAATCGGGGCGCTACGGATCCAAGAGCGAAGTGCTTCGCGAAGGCGTGCGCCTGATCCAGGATCGCGAGGCGCAACTGAATGCGCTGGACGCGGTGATCGCACGCAGCCTGTCCGATGCGGAAGCCGGACGCGGCGCCGACGCAGCGGAAGTCTTCGATCGTCTCGAGGCGAAGTATCGGGCCCAGGCGGATCGTCAGGCCTGACCGTGCGCCTGTCCGATTTTGCGATTACCGAACTCGAAGCGATCGCCGACTATATTGCACGCGACAACCCGCAACGTGCCGTGACGTTCGTGCGGGAGATTCGCGAAAAATGCCTGAGTTTTGCCGCGATGCCACTGGCGTTTCCGCTGGTGCCGCGCTTCGAGCGTCACGGCGTACGGCATCGCGTGTACGGCAACTACCAGATCTTCTATCGGGTCGTCGGCGACCCACCGACGCGCATCGACATTCTTCACGTCCTTCACGGCGCGCGAGACTACGCGTCGATCCTGTTCTGAGCGAACGTGCGCATCGCATCGCGTCCGGAATGAGCGAACCCGGCCACGGCCGGGTTCGTTCGAATCCCGCTTGGCATCGCCGCGGCGCATCTGCGTCGCGTCGATGCGAAAGCCTTGATCGAGCGCGATGAAGCAGGCGGTCACACAACCCGCCGCCCTCATCAATGCCCCGACGCCTCCTCCAGCGTCAGATGCTTCGTCTCCGGCGCCCACGCGATCGACACGATCATCCCCACCAACAGCACGCCCGCGAGCGCGAACATCGTCGCGTGGAAGCCGAGCGTCGCGATGCCGACCGGCAACAGGAACGTGCCGATCGCCGAACCGAGCCGGCTGCACGCGATCGCGAGCCCCACGCCGCTCGCGCGCACTTCGGTCGGGAAGCACTCGGGCGGGAACACGCCGACGAGATTGCTGAACGCCGACATCGTCAGCGTGAAGATCGCGAACGCGACGATCATCGCGATGGCCGCCGACGACGGCAGCACCGCCAGCGCGACGAGCGACGCGCACGTCACCGCGAACGAGCCGATCAGGAAGCCGCGCCGCGACAGCCGGATCGTCAGCCAGATACCGATCAGCGCGCCCAGCACGAGGAAGCCGTTCAGCAGCAGGTCCGCGCCGAAGCCTTCGGCGAGGCCGATCGTCTTCAGGATCGTCGGCAGGAACGTGTAGATCGCGAAATACGGAATCACCAGGCACACGAAAAACGCGCAGTTGAACACCGTGCGGCGGATCAGGTCACGCTGGAACAGCCGCGAGAAGCCGCCATGCGCATGCGGCTCGGTCGAACCGTCGAGCATCACGTGCGGCCCGAAATGCTTCGCGACGATCGCGCGCGCTTCCTTCTCCCGGCCCTTGCCAAGCAGCCAGCGCGGCGATTCTGGCGTGCCGATTCGCAGCACCAGCACGATCAGCGCAGGCAGCGCCGCCGATGCGAGCAGCCAGCGCCATGCATCGGGCGCGGCGTCGCTGTACGCGAGGCCGAGCACGTTCGCGGCGACATAGCCGATCGTCCAGATCACGCTGAACGAGCCGAGCAGCGCGCCGCGATGCTTGCGCGGCGAGAATTCGGCGAGGATCGCATGGCCGACCGTGAAGTCGCCGCCCATTCCGAAGCCGATCAGCACGCGCAGCATGCACAGTTCGAGCGGTGACGTGACGAAGAACTGCGCGAACGCGGCCGCCGTGATGATCACGAAGCTCGTCAGGAAGATCTTCTGCCGGCCCATCCGGTCGGACAACCAGCCGAACACGAGACTGCCGAAGAAGATGCCGATCAGCGCCGAGCTGCCGATCATCCCCATCCAGAACGCGTCGATCGGCATCTGCTTGCCGAGCGCGGCGAGTGCGTAGCCGATCGTGCCGAGCGTGTAGCCCTCGGTGAAATGCGCGCCGAACGTCAGGCCGGCGATCTTCACGTGGAAACGGTTGAGCGGCACGTCGTCGAGCGCGACGGGGCGGTGCGGCGCATCGGCGCCACGCGACAGCGGCAACGCGCGTGCGGTGCCGGATTGAACGTTGGCTTGAGTCAAGCTGCCTCCTGGATTGTTATCGGGCGCGCAGCGGCGCGCGCCGACGGAACGCCGCCGCGAGCGTCGTGCGAGGCGCCGCGCGGCCGCGCGGCCGGGCGGCGCGCGGTCCGGGTCGACCGCGGGGAGCGGCCGGTGGTCAGCGGCCGAGGCCGGCCATCAGCGTGTACTTGAGTTCCACGTATTCATCGAGGCCGTACTTCGAACCTTCGCGGCCGAGCCCCGATTGCTTGACGCCGCCGAACGGCGCGACTTCGGTCGAGATGATCCCGTCGTTGACGCCGACCATGCCGCTCTCCAGCGCACCCGACACGCGCCATGCACGGCCAAGGTCGCGCGTGTAGAAGTACGCGGACAGCCCGAACGGCGTGTCGTTGGCCGCGGCCACGGCTTCTTCCTCGGTCGCGAAGCGGAAGCAGCCGGCCACGGGGCCGAAGGTTTCCTCTTCGGCGATCAGCATGTCGGCCGTCATGCCGGTCAGCACGGTCGGCTCGTAGAACGTGCCGCCGAGCGCGTGACGCTTGCCGCCGGTGAGCGCGTGCGCGCCCTTCGCGGTGGCGTCGGCCACGTGCCGCTCGACCTTGCCGAGCGCCGCTTCGTTGATCAGCGGCCCCTGGTCGACTTCACCCGCGAGCGCGTTGCCGACACGCAGCTTGCGCACCGCGTCCGCGAGCTTGCGCGTGAACGCGTCGTACACGCCGTCCTGCACGAGGAAGCGGTTCACGCACACGCAGGTCTGGCCCGTATTGCGGAACTTCGACGCGATCGCACCTTCGACCGCCGCATCGAGATCGGCGTCGTCGAACACGATGAACGGCGCGTTGCCGCCGAGTTCGAGCGACAGCTTCTTCAGCGTGTCGGCCGACTGCTTCGCGAGCAGCTTGCCGACGCGCGTCGAGCCCGTGAACGACAGCTTGCGCACGACGGACGAACTCGTCAGCGTCTCGCCGATCGCGACTGCATCGCCCGACACGACGTTGAACACGCCGGCCGGCACGCCCGCGCGCTCGGCGAGCACCGCGAGCGCGAACGCGGACAGCGGCGTTTCCTCGGACGGCTTCAGCACCATCGTGCAGCCGGCCGCGAGCGCGGGGCCGGCCTTGCGCGTGATCATCGCGAGCGGGAAATTCCACGGCGTGATCGCCGCGACAACGCCGACCGGCTCGCGCGTGACGACGATCTGCGAATTGGGCTTCGGGCTCGGGATCACGTCGCCGTACATGCGCTTCGCTTCTTCCGCGAACCATTCGAGAAAGCTCGCCGCATATGCGACTTCGCCGCGCGCTTCCGCGAGCGGCTTGCCTTGCTCGCGCGTCAGCAGCTCGGCAAGCGCATCGCGATTCTCGAGCATCAGCTCGCCCCAGCGCTTTACGCGGGCGCCGCGTTCCTTCGCGGTCAGTGCGCGCCACGCGGGAAACGCGTGAGCGGCGGCATCGATTGCGCGTTGCGTGTCGTCGGCGCCGCCTTTCGCGACCTTCGCGATCGTCTCGCCGGTTGCCGGGTTCAGCACCGGATAGGTCGCGTCGCTCGCGCCGTGCGATTCGTGCCATTCACCGCCGATGTAATGGCCGGTCCTCAGAAATTCATTCATTGTGTGTCGTTCCTTCAGTGCCTCGGAGCCTCTCAGTCCTTCAGTCCTTCATTCCGTCGCGAAACTGCCCTGCGCCGGACGCGACTCGCGCGCGATGCGCTTGCCGGCCGTGTAGTCGTTGATCAGGTCGCACGGCGTGTAGTTGCGCTCCAGCTCGTGCAGTTCTTCTTCGGTGAGCTGCGTTTCGAGCGCGCCGAGCGCACTGTCGAACTGCGCGACGGAATCCGCGCCGACCAGCATGCTCGCGATGCCGGGGCGGCTCAGCACCCATGCCTGCGCGATCTGCGCGGGCGGCACGCCGCGGCGCTTCGCGACCTTCGCGACCGATTCCGCGATCGCGAGGGACGATGCGTCGCCATACATCTGTGCGGTGAAGAAGTCGGTTTGATTACGCGTCGATTGCGGCTCGCAGGTGAGCAGGCCGCGCGCGAGCGGGCTGAACACCGATACGCCGACGCCCTGGTCGATGCAGTACGGCACCATCTCGCGCTCTTCCTCGCGATACGCGAGGTTCAGCTGCAGTTGCATGTTGATCGGTTTGTCCCAGCCGTTTCGTTCGCAGGCCTGCATGATCTTCGCGAACTGCCACGTGTACATCGTCGACACGCCGATATAGCGCGCCTTGCCTGCACGCACGATGTCGTGCAGCGTGCTCATCGTTTCTTCGACGGGCGTGTTCACGTCGAAGAAGTGCAGCATGAAGATGTCGATGTAATCCATCCCGAGGCGCTTCAGCGACCCGTCGATGCCGTCGAGCACGTGCTTGCGCGAATGGCCGCCCGCGTTCGGATAGCTGCCCATGTCGTAGCCGACCTTGGTCGTCACGACGAGCTCCTCGCGGCGCGCGTTGCGCTTCAGGATGCGGCCGACCACTTCCTCGCCGACGCCCGTCGAATAGAAATCCGCGAGATCGATGAAGTTGACGCCGGCGTCGAGCGCGCGGCGCACGATCGGCTCGCTCTGCGCTTCGTCGAAGATCCAGGGCTTCCATTCGGGCGTGCCCATGTTCATCGTGCCGAGACACAGGCGGGACACCTTCAGGCCGGACTGGCCGAGGCGGACGTATTCCATGTTTCCTCCAGGTGCGGCCTTGTGTCGGCCGCTTGTCGTCGTCAGTTTTTCTTCGGGGTGTAGAACGGGTTCGACACGTCGCGTGCGGCGGCGAACACCGCGTCGCGATGCGGCAGCCCTTCCATCGCGGCGACGATCGCGTTGCGGCACGCGCGGTAGTTGTTCTCGAACACGGCGTCGAGATCGTCGGTCTGCGGGTTCACCCAGTTCGCCGACACGACGACCCAGTCGTTCTCCGCTTCGGGCGGCAGCGTGCCGTTCTCGAGCGCTTCGGCCACGGCCTTCGCGATGCCGGCCTGCGACGCGCCCCACGTGGCGTTGCCGTGGAAATCGCTGGCGATCTGCGCCTTGTTCACGTACAGCGTGAGCGGCTTGGTCGGCACGCCCGGCTGCGCGATCACGACGAACGGCGCGTGGCCGGCCGACGGCGTCGCGAGTGCGGTGGCGAACGCCTGGCCCGCCGGGCCGTTGCGCGGGCCGACCAGCACGTTGATGTGCGCGAGGTTGACGCCGGGGCCTTCGAAGCCTTCGCCGATGTAAAGCTGCCTGGGTTGGGATGCGGTCATTGCGGTGTCTCGTCGATGAGGTTGGTGTGAGGCGATTGTGGTGGGCCGTGGCGCGGCCAGTGAATCGATGTTTTCTGATCGGGCTATGAGTTTTCGTCGTCTCCGGGAAAGCCCTGAATCCGACACGCGAATGCCCGCCGGGCGGGCCTCGGCCGTTGTCGTGACGGCAGGAGGGGCGGGATCGGCGGGTGGGCATGCGCGTACCGGCTCCGGGTTTGTCATACCCGGGCAGGGGTTGGAGGGCCGAGCGCATCTGGACAACAATCGGCGTACTCCGAGCCCTATCTTTCGTCTTCCCTTCTTTTTTCGAAAGCGAGTAATTTCGATGGCTGCCATTCAAAAGCCCGATTGGTCGAAGCTCAGTTCGCTCGATCCGGAGCTGATCCGGGCATTCGTCGCCGTGGTCGAGAGCGGCGGCTTCACCGCGGCGGCCCGGCAACTGCATCGCACGCAATCGACGATCAGCCTGCGCATCCGCACGCTCGAGGAGCGGCTCGACACGCACCTGTTCATGCGCAACAGCCGGCGCCTCGAGCTGTCCCGCGACGGCGAGAATTTCCTGATCCATGCGCGGCGGATCATCCAGGTGCAGAACGACGCGATCCTCGCGCTGAAGCAGGCGAGCAGCGACCGCGGCGTCGTGCGCTTCGGGCTGCCCGAGGACTATGCGGAGCTGTGGCTGCCCGACCTGCTGAAGTCGTTCTATGCGATGCGGCCGGGCGCGCGCCTGCACGTGCATTGCCGGATGTCGCTCGAACTGCTCGAACGGCTGCAGGCCGGCGAACTCGATGTCGCGCTCGTCGTCCGGCACGGGCCCGGCGCGGGCGGGCGGGTGCTCGGCCGGCACGACGTCGTGTGGGCCGCGCACCGCGATTTCGCGCTGGACAGCCATGCGTCGGTGCCGCTCGCGCTGTTCCCGGAAACGTGCTGTTACCGGCAGCGCGGGCTGCAGGCGCTCGCGACGGCCGACCGGTCGTTTCATGTCGTCTACACGAGCCAGAGCCCGACCGGCATCAAGATCGCGGTGAACCACGGCGCTGCCGTGACGATGATCGACCGCTGCACGCTGCCCGAGAACTGGCGCGTGCTCGACGAGGCGGACGGCTTTCCGTCGCTGCCGGCGGCCGATCTTGAGCTGCATCGCTCGCCGGGCATCTGCGATCCGCTGACCGACGATCTGGTGTCGATGATCGAATCGATGGTCGACGAGCGGCGGCGCGCATCGCTAGAGGCGTTCGCCGCTTAGCGGGATGAACGCGGGGGCGAACGCAGCGTAGACGAGGTTGATGCGAACCGTGGCGCGCGACCGCCGTGCGCGCATGGCGACTGCACGACCGCATGACTGCACGACTGCATGACTGCATGACTGCATGACTGCATGACTGCATGACTGCATGACTGCATGACTGCATGACTGCATGACTGCATGACTGCATGACTGCATGACTGCATGACTGCATGACTGCACGACTGCACGACTGCACGACTGCACGACCGCACGACCGCACGACCGCACGACCGCACGACCGAACGACCGAACGACCGAACGACCTTACGATCAGCCGCCAGCCGCCAGCCGCCAGCCGCCAGCCGGTGCCGGTGACGTGTTATGTCCCCCATGCCGTTTTTTGCACCGCCACCGCGTTTTTTTGCACGACGTTTATGCCGTCTCTTCTAAGCTGAGGACGTGTCGAACAGCCGAGACGGCTTCCGTCCGCTCCATGACCTTCATTCATCCCGTTCCCGCCTTCAATGTCGCCGGCCGCCAGTTGCGCGCCGGCGCACGCAACAACGTCATTCCTTTCCCGCCGCCGCGCCCGCGCCTGCAGTTGCCCGTCACGCTGACGGCCGATTCCGGCGAACACGCGCACGCCCGGCTCGCGGCGCTGCTGCATTCCCCGCTCGGTGTGTATGTCGTCAGCGCGCGCGCCGTGCGCGACGTGGTTCACGTGCACTTCGACATTGCGCCGGAAGACCTGGATTTCACGCTGCACATGCTGATCGCGCAGCAGGCCGATGCGGTGATCGGGCCGGTCGCGCGTCGTTTGCGCATCGGGCCGAAGGCGCGGTGAAGCGGGGAACGGTTGTTGCTCGTTCCTCGATGGCTTGTTCGATCCGCCGCCCGATTCCCGGTCGCCATGCCGTCCGCCCGCACGCGGCGGACCGGCGTGCGACACCGCGTGCGCGGCGTCGATCCTGAATACGGAGGGGTCATGGACCTCATGGAAGCAGTGCATGTCGCGCGGCCGGAAAGCCGCCGCGTACGGACGGTGTCGCTGCCGTCGGGCCAGCAGCTCGCGCGTCAGCTCGTGACGACGGTGCGGGTGGCCGAAGTGCTGCTGCATCAGGCGATCGTCGTGCCCGACCGGCATCAGTGGTCGGTCGACACCGAACGGGTCGACGCGGCCGGCGGGCCGCTCGCGGCGTGGGAAACCTGCGTGACCTGGCGGATCGGCAAGGTGTTCGCCGCGACGGTCAGCCCGGCCGCGCGCGTCAACGATCGCGATCAGGTCGCCGTCGAGATCCGGCTCTGTCTGCCCGAACAGGACTATGTGGCCGGGCGGCGCGTGAGCACCTTCGGCCTCCGCCACGGCAATCGCTTCGGCGCGACGCTGTCGGTTGCGTCGGGTGCGCAGTGGGGCTGGCAACGCAAGGAGCTCCTCGCACCGGAACACGCGCAGGTGCGCGGCGATACGCTCGAGGCACTCGTCGATGGGGTGGCCGCGAACGTCAACGCGGCGCTGGGCGCGGCCGGATTCGGCGCGACGCGCTGATCACGCGTCGCCGGTCTGCCCGGTCTGCCGCTGCAGGTCTTCCATCAACTGTTCCGCGAGAAAGTCGCACGGCGGCCGTTTCGATTTCGTGCTGCGCGCGAGGATCAGCTCGAGCGGCGGCAGGTCGGGCAGCCCGTGCGAGCGGCCGAGCATCGACAGTTGCGCGGGAATCGCGCAGCGCGCGAGCGGCGCGACCGCGAGGCCGGCCTCGACCATGCTGAGCAACCCGAGCAGGCTCGGGCTTTCATAGGAGGTGCGGTACGGCACCTTCGCGCGCTCCAGGCTGCGGATCGCGTTCTCGCGCGCGACGCTGCCCGGCATGAACACCGCGATCGGCAGCGGCCGCTCTTCCCACACGCGCGGCCCGTTCGTCATCGCGGCCCACGCCATCGGCTCATGGCGGATGAAGTCGCCCGACAGCCCCTTGATGCGCGTGCCGCACACGAGATCGACGGTGCCGTCCTTGATCAGCGGCGCGAGCGCGCTGCTCGGCAGCCCCATCACCTGGATCTCGACCTTCGGGTAGGTCGCCGAGAATTTCTTCAGGACGGACGGCAGCAGCGACGACGCATAGTCGTCCGGCACGCCGATCACGACCTTGCCGGTCACTTCCGGCCGCACCACGGCCGCCCAGGCCTCGTCGCGCAGCGCCAGCATTCGTCTGGCGAATCCCAGCAGCACTTCACCTTCGCGCGTCAGCACGATGCTGCGCGGCTTGCGCACGAACAGCGGCCGCCCGATCGCGTCTTCCAGGCTCTTGATCTGCATGCTCACGGCCGACTGCGAGCGGTTCACGGCCTCCGCGGCGCGGGTCATGTTGCCGGTCTCCGCGACGGCGACGACGGTGGCCAGCACGTCGTGATCGAGCATCTTCATAGGTATCAGGAAAACTGAACGTAACGATCAGCATTATGCGTTTTTATTGTTGCTGTGTGTCTGCCATAGTGCGATCACGCTGACGTTTCACCCGAGGGTGGCGCGGCGTTCGGGCCGGTCGAACCGGCGTGCAGCACTGAACAGGAAAGCGTGGTGACTCGATGATGGACCATCCGTTGCGCGCCGCACTGGCCGCGGAATTGCATGCGCGGCCGTTCCTGCGGCTCGCCGAAGCCGTGTCGCTCACGCATTACGCGATCTACGCGGACGGCCAGCCCGACATCCACGAAACGCTGCTGCACGCGCTGTGCCGCGATACCGGCATCGCCGCACCGCACGAAGGCGCGACGCACTACGCGGTGCAGTCGCCGAGCGGCTGGCACCTGAAGTGGGAGCGCCACACCGAATTCTCGACCTTCACGTTCGTCGCGCCGCGTCGCGACACCGGCTATTTCGACGATCTCGCGATCGAAGGCATTCCGGCCGCGTGGTTCGCGCGGCTCGCCGGCATCCGCTTCGTTGCGGTGCGGATGGAACTGCTGTCGGGCGACGCCGCGCGGCTCGTGTGCGGCGACCTGCGCCGCTGGATCGACGGCCCCGCGCTCGTCGGCAGCAACGTGCTCGGTGGCGGCAAGGTGTTCTGCGACTGGCATGTGCGAGACGACGGCTTCATGCGCTTTCTCGTGATCGACGAGGATTTCCGCGAGGAGCAGGGCGGCCGGCTGCTGCAGCGCCTGTATGAAATCGAAACCTACCGGATGATGGCGCTGCTCGCGCTGCCCGTCGCGCGCCGGATGAGCCGCGAGCTCGACGAGATCCACGCGGCGCTGCATGCGCTGATGCAGCGGATGGATGCAAGCGGAGCCGACGGCGACGACACCGCGCTGCTCGTCAAGCTCACGCATCTCGCGGTGCGGGTCGAAGCGCTGTCGGGATCGGGCGCGCGTTTCAGCGCGTCGCGTGCGTACGAAAAGCTCGTGCTGGCACGCATCCACGAGCTGCGCGAGGAGCGCATCGAAGGGATGCCGACGATCGCCGAATTCATGGAGCGCCGCTTTGCACCGGCGATGGAAACCTGCCGCAGCGTATGGGCGCGCCACGAGCAGATCGCCGCGCGGATCGCGCGGGCGGTCGACCTGCTGCGCACACGCGTGAACCTCGCGCAGGAAAAGGACGTGACGCGCCTGCTGGCGGGCATGGAGCGCACCGCGCGTAATCAGCTTCACTTGCAGCACGCGGTCGAAGGGCTGTCGGTAGCGGCCATTTCGTACTACGTGCTGTCGCTCGCGACGGCGGCGTTCAAGGCGTTGCACGTGATGAACCTGCCGGTCGATCCCGAGCTGGCGGAAGGCCTGCTGATCGCGCCGGTCGTGTTCGCGGTGATTCACATCACGCGGCGCACGCGCGCGCAGCTGGCGCGATCGGAGGCCGTGCATGACGGCTCACCGGTGCCTGCGGCGGCGTTGAAGCAGGTCGGTTAGAACATCGAAAACACAATCAATGAAAGGAATGGAGATGACTTTTTCGCAGACACAAGCGGGTTTTCACAGCGAGTTCGATGCCGCGTTCGACGAACCGGCAATGGCTGAGGCCGGTGCGCCGGAAGAGTCGCGCGTGACCTCGTATCAGGCCGTGCTGCAGGAGCCGATGACGTCGCTCGTCGGGAATACGATCGACCGGCCGGACGTCGCGTCGGTGGCGATTCTCGGGTACAACTGACGCAACACCGCACACGTATCCTGCCCGGCCGCGTGGCGTCCGCACGCTGCCGCTGCCCGATCAACCGTCGGCGCGCATGCGCGGCATCGTCGGGTATGCGACCCATCGAGCCTCGATCTTGCGGCCGGCCAGGAAATGAAACTCGATATAGCCGTCGTGCCGGTTCGGCAATGCCGGCACGGCGACATCGGTTTCGACGACTTCAGGCGCCTGGTTCCGGGCGTCTTCTTCGGGCGTCAGATCGTATGTGATCTTCACGTGCCAGGCTTTCTTGCCGCGCGGCACGCTCATGCAGCACACGGTGCCGCCCCCGCCGCCAAACTGGCGCGCGTGCACGCTGCCGGCGCCGAAGCCATCGACCACGAAGCTGTAGACGCCACGATCGGTGTAGTTGAATCCCACGACCCGATATGGGCCGTCGGCGCGCGTCTGTGCGTGGACCCACCAGGCTGCGCCCACCAGCAGCGCTGCGATGGCAAGCGGGTTGAGCATCATGCGGCGTATCAGGTTCGACATGGTGTTGTTCCCGTGAGTCGGTTCGCTTGCGACGAGCGGTGGCTGGCGGTGCCCGGGCGCGTGACGCGCGCCCCGGTGGCGCGGGTCATCGCGCGTGCCTGACAGGCCCCGCCTGCTGCGCCAGCGCCAGTTCGACGAATGCGCGCGCGGCTGCGCTCCGGTACGCGCCCTTGCGCTGCAGCAGCACGGCCGTGCGCCGCAGGACGGCCGGATCGAGCGCGATGGCGACGAGATCGTCGTGCCCGGTTGCGATCGTCGCGGGCAGCAGCGTCGCGAGGTTCGTGCGGCGCACGATCTCGATCACCGCCCCCAGCGAATTCGCTTCCATCAATACGCGCGGCCGCACGTCGTGCTCGCGGAAATAGCGGTCGATCTGCACGCGTGTCGCGAACTCGGCCGTGAGCAGCACGAGCGGCGCATCGTGCAGCGCGCGCAGGCCGGCCTTGCGCTTGCCGGCGAACGCATGCTCGCGATTCACGACAAGCGCGAGCGTTTCGACCAGCAGCGTTTGCGCTTCGATATCCGCTGTCTGCACGTCCTCGAACGCGATGCCGACGTCGAGCTCGTCGTCGACGAGCAGCGCCTCGATGCGTTCCTGCGACATCTCGCGCACCGACAGCGTCACATCCGGATAGCGACCGTGAAACGCCTCGACGAGCGGCCCGACGAGATAGCTCGTGAAGGTCGGCGTGACCGCGATCCGCAGCGAGCCGCGGCTCAAATCCTGCACGTCGTGAATCGCGCGCCGGCCTTCCGCGAGATCGTGAAGCGCCTGCCGCGCATAGCGGAAATACACGTCGCCGGCGTCGGTCAGCCGCGTCACGCGCCCGGTGCGGTCGAACAGTTGCGCGCCGAGCGTCTCCTCGAGCTGGCGGATCTGCTGGGACAGCGCGGGCTGCGACACATGCAGCGCGGCGGCCGCGCGCGTGAAGCTGCGGTGCTCGGCGACGGCGAGGAAGTAGTGGATATGGCGCAGCAGCATGGCGGTTCCTATAAGTCCTGCTTATCGGGCAGATCATAAATCAGTCTTTTACGTTATTGGAAGTCCGGCGTAACCTGCCCTTCATCGATTTCACCCACATCGGAGAACACGCGATGAAGGACATCATCGAAGGCTTCCTGAAGTTCCAGCGCGACGCCTATCCGGAACGCGCCGCGCTGTTCCGCGACCTCGCGCGCAGCCAGAACCCGCGGGCGCTGTTCATCTCGTGCTCGGACAGCCGGCTCGTGCCGGAACTCGTCACGCAGCGCGAACCAGGCGACCTGTTCGTGATCCGCAACGCCGGCAACATCGTGCCGTCGTACGGCCCCGAGCCGGGCGGCGTGTCGGCGTCGGTCGAATACGCGGTGGCTGCACTGCGCGTGACCGACGTCGTGATCTGCGGCCATTCCGATTGCGGCGCGATGACCGCGATCGCCACGTGCCAGTGCATGGACCACATGCCGGCCGTCGGCCACTGGCTGCGCTACGCCGATTCGGCGCGCGTCGTGAACGAGGCACGCCCGCATCGCAGCGAACGCGAGCGGATCGACTCGATGGTGCGCGAGAACGTCGTCGCGCAACTGGCGAACCTGAAGACGCATCCTGCCGTGCGCCTCGCGCTCGAAGAAGGGCGGCTCGCGCTGCACGGCTGGGTTTACGACATCGAATCGGGTTGCATCGACGCCTACGACGGCGCGACCGGCCGGTTCGTGTCCCTGGCGGACCATCCCGCGGTCCGCGCCACGCCCGCGACGCTCCCCGTCGCGGCCTGAATCGCTCCTACCCCACCACGAGGAATTGCCATGATCCAGTCCCAGCACAGTCAGACCGCCCGTCACGCGCTTGCCGAGACCGTCGTGCTCGCAAAGGCGCGCAAGAACCTGTCGTTCGCGCAGCTCACCGAAGGCACGGGCCTGAGCGAAGCGTTCGTGACGGCCGCACTGCTTGGCCAGCATGCGCTGCCGGCGGACGCTGCGCGCAACGTCGCCGACAAGCTCGGCCTCGACGACGACGCAGTGCTGCTGCTGCAGTCGATCCCGCTGCGCGGCAGCATCGACGATCGCGTACCGACCGATCCGACCATTTACCGCTTCTACGAAATGCTGCAGGTGTACGGCACGACGCTGAAGGCGCTCGTTCACGAGAAGTTCGGCGACGGCATCATCAGCGCGATCAATTTCCGGCTCGACGTGAAGAAGGTCGACGATCCCGAAGGCGGTTCGCGCGCGGTGATCACGCTCGACGGCAAGTACCTGCCGACCAAGCCGTTCTGACGCCGGTGCGGCGCCGCGACAGCGGTGCCGCGCAGGTTTCCGCCCGACGTGCGTCGGCCGCCGGCCGGCGCACGTTCCCGCCATTCCGTTTCAACGAGGACGCAGCCATGGATTTTGTGAAGCGCACGATCGATCTTGCGATGAAGAACGTGGAAGAGGGCGGCCGCCCGTTCGCGACGGTGATCGTCCGCGACGGCGAGATCGTCGCGGAAAGCCCGAACCTCGTCGCGCAGACGAGCGACCCGACCGCGCATGCCGAGATTCTTGCGGTGCGCGATGCGTGCCGCAAGCTCGGCACCGAGCACCTGACCGACTGCGAGATCTACATTCTCGCGAGCCCGTGCCCGATGTGTCTCGGCTCGCTGTACTACTGCAGCCCGAAGCGCGTGATCTACATCACGACGCGCGAGGACTACGCGCCGTTCTACCGCGACGACCGCAAGTATTTCGAGCTCGACACGTTCTATGCCGAATATGCGAAGCCGATCGACGAACGCCGGTTGCCGATGGTGCAGCAGAAACACGACGATGCGATCAACGTTTACCGGCGCTGGAAGGAATTGAACGCGAAGTGACGTGATCCGCGCGGCGCACCGGCCGCGCGTGGCAGCCGCCCGGCTGCTCGTTTTCCCCACCCTCCGTTTCACCCGGCGGCGCCCGTGCCGCCGGGCGCCCGCGCTGCTGCACGGGCCGGCTCGTGCCCCCGTTTTCCCGTCTCTCCAAACATCGATCCCGTTCAATGTCCGGAACGGAAATCCGCGATCCAAAAGGTTTTTGACGGGTTTAAAAATTCGCACTGGAGACGACAGAAACGTGCGGAAAGCCCGATGAAAACCGATGAAATCTTCATGACAGCCAGCGCGACGCCCCCGGTCGGTCGCCACTGATGGCCACCGATCGCCGTGCGTTCAACCCGACCTGTTTCATTGCGCCATTCGTTCCGGACGAGGAATCGCTCGATCCCTCTCCGCCAGCACCGCGCGACCGCCCACTGCCCGACCGGTCGCGCCTGACGCCTGAGATTCGCTTACTGCTTAAAACGGACCATCATGAAACGGGATTCATTCAGTACACCTGATGCGATGCATCGACCGGCGACGGACATGCTCAAGCCGAACGACACGTTCGTGCGCATCGAAAACGTCGTGAAGAAATTCGGTGACAGCACCGCCGTCGACAACGTGAACCTGACGATCGCGAAGAACGAACTCTTCGCGCTGCTCGGCAGCTCCGGCTGCGGCAAGTCGACGTTGCTGCGCATGCTCGCCGGGCTCGAGACGGCCACCTCCGGCAAGATCTTCGTCGATGGCGAAGATCTCGCGTCGCTGCCGCCGTACCGCCGCCCGGTGAACATGATGTTCCAGTCTTACGCGCTGTTCCCGCACATGTCGGTCGAATCGAACGTCGCATTCGGCCTGAAGCAGGAAGGCACGCCGAAGAACGAGATCAAGGAGCGCGTGGCCGATGCGCTCGCGCTCGTGCAGATGAGCAAGTACGCGCAGCGCAAGCCGCACCAGCTCTCCGGCGGCCAGCAGCAGCGCGTCGCGCTGGCCCGCTCGCTGGTCAAGCGGCCGAAGCTCCTGCTGCTCGACGAGCCGATGTCCGCGCTCGACAAGAAGATCCGCCAGAAAACCCAGCTCGAACTCGTGAACATCATCGAGAAGGTCGACGTGACCTGCGTGATGGTCACGCACGATCAGGAAGAGGCGATGACGATGGCGAGCCGCCTCGCGGTGATGAGCGAAGGCAAGATCGTGCAGATCGGCGCACCGGGCGAAGTCTACGAATTCCCGAACAGCCGCTTCTCGGCCGAATTCATTGGCTCGACGAACCTGTTCGAAGGCCGCGTCGTCGAGGATGAACCCGATCACATCTTCGTCGAAAGCGACGACCTCGAAGCACGCATGTACGTGAGCCACGGCATCACGGGCCCGCTCGGGATGCCGGTCGGCATCTCGGTGCGCCCGGAACGCATTCACGTGTCGCGCGAGAAACCGGGCTCGAAACACAACTGGGCACGCGGCGTCGTGACCGACATCGCGTACATGGGCAGCTACTCGCTGTATCACGTGCGCCTGCCGAGCGGCAAGACGGTGGTGTCGAACCTGTCGAGCTCGCACCTGATGACCGACAACGCACCGGCGTGGAACGACGACGTGTTCGTGTCGTGGTCGCCGGCCAGCGGCGTCGTGCTGACGCAGTGAGGACGCCACGATGAGAACCTCCGCCTCCAATCCGTCCGCGCCGGTGCCGACCGGCGCCGCGAGCGCCGGCGCCGGTCGCACCCGCCCGGGCCGCTTCTCGATGCTGCAGCGCTTCCTGCCGTCGGGCCGCAGCGTCGCGATCGGCGTGCCGTTCGTGTGGCTCGCCGTGTTCTTCGCGCTGCCGTTCGTGCTGGTGCTGAAGATCAGCTTCGCCGACCAGGTGATGGGCATCCCGCCGTACACGTCGCTCGTCGAGTTCAAGGACGGTGTCGTGCACTTCGCGCTGCAGCTGTCGCACTACGCGTTCCTGCTGCAGGACGACCTGTACATCGCGACCTACCTCAGCTCGCTGAAGATGGCCGCCGTATCGACGGTGCTGTGTCTGCTGATCGGGTACCCGATGGCGTACTACATCGCACGCTCGGAACCGAACCGCCGCAACGTGCTGATGATGGCCGTGATGCTGCCGTTCTGGACGTCGTTCCTGATTCGCGTGTACGCATGGATCGGCATCCTGAAGGACGACGGCCTGCTGAACCACACGCTGATCGCGCTCGGCATCATCCACACGCCGCTGCGGCTCTACCACAGCGACGCGGGCGTCTACATCGGGATGGTCTATTCGTACCTGCCGTTCATGGTGATGCCGCTGTACGCGCACCTCGTGAAGATGGACCTCACGCTGCTCGAAGCCGCGTACGACCTCGGTGCGAAGCCGTGGGTCGCGTTCACGCGGATCACGCTGCCGCTGTCGAAGAACGGGATCATCGCCGGCAGCCTGCTGGTGTTCATCCCGGCGGTCGGCGAGTACGTGATTCCGGAACTGCTCGGCGGCGCCGACACGCTGATGATCGGCCGCGTGATGTGGGATGAATTCTTCAACAACATGGACTGGCCGATGGCGTCCGCGGTGACGGTCGCGATGGTGATGCTGCTGCTGGTGCCGATGGCGCTGTTCCAGTACTACCAGGTCAAGGAACTGGAGGACGCGAAATGATCAAGCCGAGCAAACCGCTGTCGACGGGCGTCCTCGCCTTCGGCTTCCTGTTCCTGTACATCCCGATCATCAGCCTGGTCGTGTACTCGTTCAACGAGTCGAAGCTGGTGACGGTGTGGTCGGGCTTCTCGCTGAAGTGGTACTCGGCGCTGCTGGACGACGATGAGCTGCTCACTGCCGCATGGCTGTCGCTGAAGATCGGCCTCCTGACCGCGACCGCGTCGGTCGTGATCGGCACGTGGGCCGGTTTCGTGCTCGCACGCTTCGGCCGCTTCAAGGGCTTCACGCTGTACACCGGGATGATCAACGCGCCGCTGGTGATTCCGGAAGTGATCCAGGGCATCTCGCTGCTGTTGCTGTTCGTTGCGCTGGAGCAGATGTTCGGCTGGCCGAAGGGGCGCGGGATGGTGACGATCTGGATCGGTCACGTGATGCTGTGCGTGTCGTACGTGGCGATCATCGTGCAGTCGCGCGTGAAGGAGATGAACAAGTCGCTGGAAGAGGCCGCGCTGGATCTCGGTGCAACGCCGCTGAAGGTGTTCTTCGTGGTGACGCTGCCGCTGATCTCGCAGGCGCTGCTGTCGGGGTGGCTGCTGTCGTTCACGCTGTCGATCGACGACCTGGTGCTGTCGGCGTTCCTGTCCGGGCCGGGCTCGACGACGCTGCCGCTGGTGGTGTTCTCGCGCGTGCGGCTGGGGCTGAACCCGGAGATGAACGCACTGGCGACGCTGTTCATCACGGCCGTGACGATCGGCGTGATCGTCGTGAACCGGATGATGATCGCGCGTGAACGACGCCGCATCGCCGACATGAAGGCGGCGTTCGCGATGGCGTGAGTGCGGGTGTGATGGCGTGACGAAAGAGACGGCGGGCGCGTGACGGACCCGCCGTTTGCGTTGGTCTGCGGGGCGGGATAACCGGGCAGTCGTGAACCGCGCGCTTTGCTGGCATCATGTCGGACAATTCAACGACATGCGTTCCTGACATGCTCTGCCATCTGTCAAGAAGAATGGTGCCGGCGATCGGCTTCGCCGCCGCCGTCGTCGCGATGAGTCACGGGCAATGGGCCGCCGCCGCGCCGGCCGCCGATTCCCGCACACTGCCGGCCGTCGGCACGACGTGGTGCTACAGCGTCGGCGAGGGCCGTGTGACGCCGATGACGCTCAAGGCCGTGCATGACGGCGTCGCGAGCTACGACGTCGGGCCGGCCACCGCGCCGATGAAGATTGACGAAGATATCGCGACCTATACGACGCCGAATCCGGCGCGGCACGGTGAGCGCAGGCTGCTCGTGTTTCCGCTGAAGCAGGGCAAGCAGTGGGAGGACCGCTTCGACGAAACGGTGACCGCCAACATCGGCCGGGGATGGGCATGGCATTACCGCTACAAGGCGGTTGCGTCGAGCGAGGTGATCGGTACGGAGAAGCGGCAGGTTGGCGCGGGCACGTACGACACGTTCGTGATTGTGCGCACCACGTCGTGGACCAAGAGCGATCCCGGTACGACCGACGCGACGCTGCGCGACATGAACATGCATTGCGACCAGCCGGAATGCACGGTGTCCGGCTACAGCAAGGAAGTGTCGTGGTATGCGCCGTCGATCGGACGGGTCGTGCTGCGCGCGAACCTGCAGAGCGGGTTCGAGCCGTCGATGGCTGACGGAGCAGCCGACGAATCGCTGAAGAATGCGGGCTCGCTCGTGACCGAGCTGGTCGGCTACGGCGACGATGCCACCTGCAAGGCGGCGCAGCCGTCGCGATTCGCGACGGTGCCGTCGGCACCGGGATTCGGGTTCCCGATGCGGATGACTGACACGTGGGAATTCCACATGGCACGCGATATCGCGCGTGAGTAGCGCGTTCGCCATGCGGCGGGCGACACGCTATAGTCGTGCGATGCCCGCTGCGGTTGCGAACCACCCGGCGGCCCTTTCACGCACGCGTGCTCCCGATGACAGCCCTTCCCGACGTTACGCTCCGGCTCACCGACACCGAGCAGCCGGCCGCCCACGACTTCATCAGCCGCAAGCTCGGCGAATTCAATCACGCGATGACGGGGCGCGCCGACGCGGCCGCGCTCGACGTGTACGTCACCGATCCCGCGACCGGCGAGATCCTGGGCGGCCTGACCGGGCGCACGTCGCTCGGCCTCTTCTTCATTGATCTGTTCTACCTGCCCGAATCGCTGCGCGGCGGCGGCTTCGGCAGCCGGCTGCTGCGCGAGGCCGAAACGGAAGCGAAACGGCGCGGGTGCGCGCGTGCCGTGCTCTACACGATCTCGTTCCAGGCGCCGGATTTCTACCGGAAGCAGGGCTACGAAGCGTTCGGCGAGGTGCCGTGCGAGCCGGAGGGCGCGTCACGCGTGTTCATGGTGAAGGTGCTGTGAACCGGTTCGGCCGGCTCGCCTTACGCGGTCGGAATTTTTGTCGCGATCGCCTTCGGCACGTAGCTGGGGTGAGCGACCGGATCGACGAACAGGCCTCTGAATGACCCCTCGCCGTTCTGGTCGGACATGAACGGCGGTGAGGCCGGATCGAGCATGCGGCGCCAGAATGCGTCGCGGCGGGCGATGTTGTCGATCGTCCGCTTCGTTCCGAGGATCTTGCCGGTGATCGTTGCATCCTTGTCGCTGAGGCCGCCGCTGAGAAAGAACGGGCAGCTCGATGGAAGGGGAAGCGTTCGACGGATCTCCGACCAGCACAGCGTGCCGATGCCCTGACAGCACAGTTCCGGCGGCAGGATGAAGTCGCCGACGTGCATCTCGAACGACCGCTGATCCAGCGGAAACCATTTTCCGTCGAACGGGAATTTCCTGACCTGGGTGGTCGATCCGCCCGACGTTTCCGGGTAGTCGAGCTCGACGGTCACGCGTCCGGTGCAGTACCGGTAGGACGCGGGGTCGGGCTTGTCGAGCGTGTGCGCGATCGTCATGGTCACGTCCGGCGCGTGTTGCAGATTGCCGATCAGGTATCGATGCCGCGTGGTGTTCATGGTGCGAATCCTTGGGTAAGCACGATTACGCGGCTCGAACGCCGGCATCCCGGCGCCGCCCCGTGCGAACCGCCACGGGGCGCATGCCACGCGGGTCAGCAATGCTCCAGCGCGTACGACAGGTCGGCGATCAGGTCGTCCGGATGTTCGAGCCCGACCGACACGCGAATCAACCCTTCCGACACGCCCGCCGCCGCACGCGCGTCGGCCGGCACGCCCGAATGCGTGGTCGATGCCGGATGGCAGATCAGCGATTCCGTGCCGCCGAGACTGACCGCCGACTTGAAGAGCGTCAGGTGGTTGATGAACCTGAACGCCTGCTCGCGGCCGCCGTCGAGGATGAACGCGAACGTCGAGCCGGGCCCGGTGCACTGGCGCTGATAGACGGCCTGGTAGGCCGGATCGTCGATGAGCTCGGGGTGCAGCACGCGCACCGGCCGATGCGGATTGTCGGCGAGCCAGCGAGCGACGGCGCTGCCGCTGCGAGCGGCCTGCTGCATGCGCAGCACGAGCGTTTCCATCGAGCGCGTGATCATCCAGCACGAATGCGGGTCGAGCTGCGAGCCGAGCGTGCTGCGGATCGAGCGGATCTTCGTGATCAGCTCGCGGGTGCCTGTGACACCGCCGGCGACGAGGTCGCTATGCCCGCCGATGTATTTCGTCAGCGAGTACACGCTCAGGTCGATGCCTTGCCGCGACGGCTTCTGGTACAGCGGCCCGAGCAGCGTGTTGTCGCAGACCGACAGCGGACGATAGCCGTGGCGAGCCTCGAACGCGTCGATCTCGCTGCGCAGCCCTTCGAGGTCGAACAGCGCGTTGGTCGGGTTGGCGGGCGTCTCGATGTAGCACATCCGCACGTTGCCCTTTTGCGCGGCCGCTTCGAGCGCGGCGCGGATCGCGTGGGTGGACAGCCCGTCGGCAATCACTTCGGAGCGGATGCCCCACTCGGGCAGGAACTTCGAGATCAGCGTTTCGGTGCCGCCATACAGCGGCACGGACTGGACGACGCAGTCGCCCGGCCGCAGAAAGGTCAGCAGGATCGCGGCGATGGCCGACATGCCGCTCGACGTCACGGCGGCCGCTTCGGAATCGTCAAGCAGTGCGAGGCGATCCTCGACGATCTCCAGGTTCGGGTGATTGAAACGGCTGTAGACGAGGCCCGCGCCTTCGCCTTCGGGCGACGGCTTGCGTCCGGCCACGACGTCGAAGAATTCGGCGCCGTCTTCGGCCGTGCGGAACGCGAACGTCGACGTGAGGAACACGGGCGGCTTTACCGATCCTTCCGACAGGAACGGATCGTAGCCGTACGACATCATCTGGGTTTCGGGATGGAGTTCCCGGTCTGCAATCTTGCGCTTGTGATAGTTGCGATAGGCCATGCAGTGCTCCGTGCAGGGGTGGTGAGGAACGGCCGTTGCAGCGACGGCATGACGCGCGCGGCGCCGGGTAGGCACCGGCCGTTGCGACCGCGTGTGGCGATACTACCCCGAAGGCGCTGCTGCGTGACCCACCCCCTGACACTATCGTCAGGGTGTCGCCTGCTCGACGATCATGTCGTACAACGCACGGGCGGCCGGCGACAGTTGCGCGCTCTTGCGCGTGACGAGCACGAGCGTGCGCGACACGGCCGGCTCGACGAGCTCGATCGTGCGGATCATCGGATACGCGTTTTTCTGGATCGCGAGCTTCGGCACCACGGCCGCGCCGAGCCCTTCGGCGACGAGCCCGAGCGCCGTCGAGCTGCGCTGCACCTCGTAGAACGAATGCAGCGACACGCCGCTCGTCTTCAGCGCACCGTCGAGCAGCCCGCGATTGCCGCTCACTTCGCCGGCGAAGATCAGCGGGTGCGGCTGCAGCGCGGCCCAGCGAATGCGCCGCCGCTTCGCGAGCGGATGATCGTCGCGGCACACCAGCACGTACGGGTCGCTCGTCAGCGGCACGTTGACCAGTTCGGGATGCTGGTCGCCGGCGATGCCGATGCCGAACTCGGCCTCGCGATGCAGCACGGCCTGCAGGACCGACGCCGACGCGTGATCGAGGATCTTCACGCGATCGTGCGGCCGGTGCGCGGAGAAGGCGCGCAGGATGCGGGGCAGGTATTGCACGCCGACCGTCGGCACGCACGCGATCGTGACGTCGCCGCGCTGGCTCAGGCCGGTTTCGCGAATTTCGGTGAGCGCGTCGGACAGTTCGTTCAGCAGCCGGCGCGCTTGCGGCAGGAAACGCCGACCGATTTCGGTGAGTGTGGTGCGGCGCGTGGTGCGCTCGACGAGTGCGACGCCGAGAAAGGTTTCGAGCTTGCGCAGCCGCTGCGTGATGGCTGTCTGCGTGACGTGCAGCGTTTCGGCTGCCTGCCGGAAGCTGCCGCCGTCGGCGATTGCGACGAAGGCCTGGACACCGAGCGTATCGATTTTCATCAGAGATATGAATCAATCACGATATTAAATTCATTTTACTGAACTCCGTGACGATCGCAGAATGCGTGGCATCGACGGCCGTCGGCATCCCCTCCGCGTAGAAGCCAAGGCCGTCCAAGCCGACCAGGAGAAACGACATGACGACCCCACTCGACCGATACGCCGCCCAGTACGTGCAATTCGAAGACGAGCGCACGCGGCCGATCCGCGATCTGCTGGCCGCCGTGCCGAACACGCCGATCCATACCGCGATCGACATCGGCTGCGGGCCCGGCAATTCGACGGAGACGCTGATCGCACGTGCGCCGCACGCAACGGTCCACGGGATCGATGCATCGGCGGACATGATCGACGCCGCGCGCAAGCGCCTGCCGGACCTGCGTTTCGATGTCGTGGACATTTCCACCTGGGACGATCCGGGCGGCTACGACCTGATTCTCGCGAATGCGGTGCTGCAATGGGTGCCCGCGCACGACACGCTGTTTCCGGCACTCGTCGGCCGGCTCGCGCCGGGCGGCCATCTCGCGGTGCAGATGCCCGACAACCTCGACGAACCCGCGCACCGGCTGATGCGCGAAGTCGCCGCGGCCGGGCCGTGGGCGGACAAGCTGAAGGGGGCGGCGCGCACCGAGCGGTTCGATGCGCGTTACTACCACGCGCTGCTGTCGCCGTTGTGCTCGCGCGTGGACGTATGGCGCACGACTTACTACCACCCGCTGCGCGGCGGCGCCGACGCGGTCGTCGAATGGTTCAAGGGCAGTGCGCTGCGGCCGTTCCTCGCGGCGCTCGACGATGGCGAGCGCGCGGCGTTTCTCTCGCGGTATCGCGAGGCGATTGCGGGGCCGGGTGGTTATCCGGCACTCGCCGACGGCACCGTGCTGCTGCCGTTCCCGCGCCTGTTCATCGTCGCGACGCGGACGTAAAGCGGCAGTGATTCGGTCATGAAGCGCGGGCGGCCGTGCATCAGCCCACCGGCCGCATCGATTCCGGGTCGACCGTGCGGATCCGCGCGGTCTGCCCGTCGCGCAGGTCCTTGTACCAGAACAGCGCCACTTCACCGTCGTTCTCGTCGTCCGCATACAGCAGGCGATCGTGCCCGCCCAGCACGAAGCCCCCGCGCGCATAGGTGCTGCACGCGGCGACATTGTTCGACTGCGTTTCCAGCCGCATGAAACCGAACCCGTGGCCGCGCGCCCAGGATTCGGCGGCCGCCAGCAGCAACTGCCCGATGCCTTGCCGCCGGCAGTGGCGGTCGACGGCCAGCTCCGCGATCTCGGCCATGCCGTTCCAGCTCTGGCCGATGGCCACGAACCCGGCGAGCCGGCCGCCGGCCGTCGCGCGAAAGAGCGCCGTCTTGCCGGACGCCTCGTCCGCCCAGCCGGCCGGATCGAAGCCGTAGTGCTTGCGCCGCGTCGGCAGCGCGCGGAGATCGAGCAAGTCCTGATACGGCGCGTTCAATTCCCAGGCGATGTCGAACGAGAAGTCGCATCGGTCCAGTTCGTCGGCGGGCAGTCCGCTCGTCTGTTCGATGCTGATGTGCTCGGTTCGGTCCATGTGTCGGTGTCCTGTTTTCTGCGGGATGGCGTGGTGGTGTCCGCGATGCGACGGTCAGGCGCCCTGATGTGCGCTGCATCGCGATTGTCCTTGCTTCGATTTTCTGCACCTGCACAATTCGCCGCGCCCGCGACCGGCACAGACTCGCTGCGTCCGTGCCGGTGAAACGCGGTCAAGCGATGGACCGGACGGCGACGCAAACGTGTGCGGGGCGCGCGCGCCGGTTGAGGCGCTCGTTCAACCGCCTGATTATGCTGGATTTCGGCGTTGGCCCCGTGTTTGCTTCGGCGCGGTGACGGCCGCGATGTGTCGTGCATTCGGTCCGCGAGGCCGTCGGCCGGATGTGGATGAAAGACGACAGGAACCCGAATAATTGTTTACCGTTTGGTGACAACTCGATATATTCCGAAAAATATATCGAAGGTCGTGGCGTCGTCAGGCGCCACGTCGTCCATCGCTCCACGAAAGCCGGAAGAGATTCTGACCTGCATCGCCGGAGCAACGCGTCGTCGCGGCATGCGCAACCGGAGCGCACGCTAGCCGGCGCTGCAACACGAGCGGCCGCCCCGCGGCATGCCGCTTCAGCAAGCCCACACTGGCATCGAAACGGAACATCGTGCACGCGCATGAGGTGTTGGTGCGTGTGGCGATCCTGTGGCTTGCGCTCGTTCATCAGTCGGTTCTTCGTCAATACGCCGCGCGTCACGCTGCGATGCAGGCGCGCGCGTCAACAACAAAAGGAAGTGAGCATGAAAAAGACCATCGTGGCCGCGGCCGCACTCGGGATGTTCGGCACCGCCGCGCACGCGCAAAGCAGCGTCACGCTCTACGGGTTGATCGATGCGGGTATCACGTATTCGAACAAGGTCGCGACGACGGGCGGGCACGACAAGCTCGTCAAGTACGGTGACGGCGTCGCGTCGGGCAGCCGCTGGGGCATCCGCGGCACCGAGGATCTCGGCGGCGGGCTGAAGGCGCTGTTCGTGCTGGAGAACGGCTTCAGCAGCGGCGACGGCTCGATCGGCCAGGGTGGCGCGATCTTCGGCCGCCAGGCGTTCGTCGGCCTGTCGAAGAACGGCATCGGCTCGCTGACGTTCGGCCGCCAGTACTCGTTCTCGACCGACTACATCGGCGCGAACTATTCGATGGGTAGCCAGACGCCGGCCGGCAACTACGCGTATCACATCAACGACCTCGACCAGCTGACGTCGAGCCGCATCAACAACGCGGTGAAGTTCCAGAGCGCGAACTTCGCGGGCCTCACGTTCGGCGCGATGTACGGCTTCTCGAACTCGACGCAGTTCGCGGGCACGCCGACCACGACCGGCGCGAACGGTTCGCAGGGTTCGTCGAGCGCGTACAGCTTCGGCGCGAACTATGCGCAAGGGCCGTTCGGCATCGGCGCCGCATACACGAACATCCGCTTCCCGAACGGCGCACAGCCCGCATTCGGCGTGAGCATCGCGAACGTCAACACGCAAGGACTGCGCGACCTCGAGACGGTCGGCGTCGGCGCACGCTATGCGATCGCCGCGGCGCTCGTGTGGGCGAACTGGACGCACACGAAGTTCGTGCCGCTGTCGGGCGAAACGTCGAAGCTGAACAACTACGAAATCGGCGGCCGCTATGCGTTCACGCCGGCCCTGAGCGGCGGTCTCGGCTATACGTTCTCGAAGCTCGACGGCCGTTTCGACGGCAAGTGGCACCAGGTCAACGCCGCAGTTGACTATGCACTGTCGAAGCGTACGGACGTGTACGTGAGCGCGGCCTACCAGAAGGCGTCGGGCAGCAACACGATCAACGGTCGCGTGACGCCGGTGCAGGCCGAGATCGGCTCGTCGGGATCGTTCATCGGCAACGCGGGCGCGAACACGCAGTTCGTCACGCGGATCGGCCTGCGTCACAAGTTCTGATCTAGCGCACACACACGCGAACGGGCGCTCCATCGGGGCGCCCGTTTTGCTGTGGCGTACGACGAAGCGCGAGTCGGCACCGATTTGCGAATCGATATATTCTCCTGTGCATATCGACACGACGAAAGACCGACCCCACCCCCCTTTCACCCGCACGGGAGCACCATCTTGAATTCGACGCACCGCGAAGCCGTCGGCGAAGCCTTTTCGCTCGACGCGATGCAGCACGCAAGAACCATGACATGGCAGGCGGTCGACGCGATTGCCGAGGGCATCCGGCCCGGCATGCTGGAATCGGAGGCCAACGAGCTGGGGTTGAGCGTGCTGAAAGCGCTCGGGATGGACAGGATCTGGCATCCGGTGCTCGTGCGTTTCGGGGAAAACACGCTGCGCACGTTCAAGGAGCGCTCGGTGGCGGACCCCGTCCTCGCCGACGACGACATCTTCTTCATCGACCTGGGCGCGGTATGGGCGAAGCATGAGGGCGACGCGGGCGCGACGTTCGTGCGCGGCGACGATCCCGACATGCACGCGTGCGCGCACGCGGCGCGCGTGATCTACGACGAAGTCGAGCATCACTGGCGCACCACCGGCTGTGCAGGCATCGCGCTGTACGAATTTGCCGCTCAACGCGCGGACGCGCACGGCTTCCGGCTGAACGTCGACATCAAGGGGCATCGCGTCAGCGACTTTCCGCATGCGATCTACAAGGCCGGCAATCTCGGCGACTTCGATGCCGCGCCGGCGGCCGGGCTGTGGATTCTCGAAATCCAGATCGCGCACCCGACGCGGCCGTTCGGCGCGTTCTACGAGGATCTGCTCGTCTAGCGCGTACCTCACGGCTGGAAAGGCATTCGGGCGCAACGGGGTACGTTGCGCCCGAGTGCGTGTCGACCCCATGCGGGCAGCCGACACGGTCCGGCCCTGCCGTCAGATGGTGATCGTGACGGGGCCCGCGAGCGGCGTGTAGCCGTCGTCGAACAGGTACCACGCATCGTATTGCCCCGACGCCAGCGTGCTGTTGGCCGTGGACGAGAACAGCAGCGAGCCGCTGCTCTTCGGCAGGTACGCCCACGACTTGTAGCTGCCCTTGGTCGGCTGTGCACCATGTGCAAAGATGCCCACCCAGTTCTTCGGGCTGTGGCTCCACGGCGGTGCGACGTAGTCGAACCGCAGCGTGCCGAACGTCGAGCCTTGTGACGCGAGCGACGCGACGAACTTCTTGCTGGTATTGCCGATCGCCGAATCCGTGAGCAGTGCGCCGGATTGCACCTGCACGCAACCGGCCACCCGGCGCAGGAAGTTCGGATCGTTCGCGTCGCGGATGCTGGCGTCGTACCAGCCGGCGTCGCCGTACCATGTGACCGCTTGCGTCGCGCCGGCGGCGACGGTGAACGACTGCCGCGTATTCATCCCGTACGCATTGTCGGTGAGCTGGAACGTCGTCGCGCTCGCCCCGGCCGAGTTGTCGAGCGTGATTTGCACGTTGCCGTTCGCCACGTCGTAGCACAGGCTGATTTCGGCGGTCGATCCCGTGTTGCCGGACGAGCCGATGCTGCCGCGGAACGTCTGCAGGAAACCGTTCGGCCCGTAGACCGAATAGTCGTAGCCGCCGCCGCCATTCAGCGCGAGCGAATCCGACAGGTTCGTGCACTGGTTCGCGCCGGCCGCGATCGTGTAATGCCGGGGGATCGTGCTCGTGCCGTCGACCCACGCCTGCAGGTGCACGCCGGCGGTGCCGGTGTTGGTCATCGTCAGCGCCAGCGCGTGGCCGGCGCGGTTGACCTTGCCTTGCACGAAGAACTCGTAGGGCAGGCGGCAGGCGGTGCTGCGGCCGGTGGCCTGCGCCGGCACCGCGGTGGTGGTCGGATAGGGGATCAGGACGGTCGAGCCGTTCGGGTTCATGTTGCTCGCCGGCGGCTGGATCGCGGGCACGGTCTGGTCCGCGTTCGAGAAATCGAAGGCCGACGTCAGGTCGCCGCACACCGTGCGGCGCCACGGCGTGATGTTGGTTTCCTGCAGACCGAAGCGCGCTTCCAGGAAGCGGATCACCGACGTGTGATCGAAGACCTGCGAGTTGACCTTGCCGCCCTTCGACCACGGCGAGATCACGAACATCGGCACGCGCGGCCCGAGCCCGATCGGCACGTCGCCGCTGGCCGAGCCGTCCGATGCGGCGCCGCTGCTGGCGACGAATTCGGCGGCCGTCGAGACCGTCGACTGGCCGGTGCCGGCGGCGGAGCTGGCAGGGACGGCCGGCGGCATGTGATCGAACAGCCCGTCGTTCTCGTCGTACATGACGAGCAGCACCGTGCTGGCCCACACCGCCGGATTCGACGTCAGCGCATTGAGGACGTTGCTCACGTACCATTCGCCGCCGCTCGCGGCCCACGACGGATGTTCGCAGTAGGCGTAGGGCGCGGCGATCCACGATACCTGCGGCAGCGTGCCGTTGGCGACGTCGGCCCGCAGCTGGCTGAAGAGGTTCGTGTCGTATTCCTTGCCGCCGCCTGACGGATCGATCTGCGTGCCGTTGAGCGCCGGCGCGAGCGGATCGCTTGCGCCGAGGTTCTGGTATTGCTTGAAGTTCAGGATGACGTTGTCGCCGTAATTGCCGTTCCACCAGAGATCGCTTTTGGAGCCGTTGTATTCGCCGTAGCCATGGCCGGCATCCAGGCCGTTGCCCTTGTCCTGGTAGAACTTCCAAGTGACGCCGGCCGAGTTCAGGCGCTCCGGCATCGTGGTCCAGCCGGTGCCCGTCATCGTGTTGGTCGTGTACGGCGAATAGCCGGTGACGTTGCCGCAGCACCCGGTCCACAGATACAGCCGGTTCGGGTCCGTCGGGCCGAGCATCGAGCAATGGTATGCGTCACACACCGTGAACGCGCTCGCCAGCGCGTAGTAGAACGGAATGTCGTTCTGCGTGAAGTAGTACATCGTGCCGCTGCCCTTCGCGTCGGCCCAGTTGTCGTAGCAGCCGTTGTTCCACGCACTGTGCGTGCCGCTCCAGCTGTGGTCGAGGTCGCCGTAGTAGGTGTCGCCGTTCGCGGTGCCGGAAGGCGGGGACGGGTTGAACGGGAACACGTAGGACGTCAGCCAGGGCTGGCGCCACACCGGATACCCGCTCGAAATCACGACCGGCCGCGGATCGCCGAAGCCGCGTGCGCCGCCCAGCGTGCCGAGGTAGTGGTCGAACGAGCGGTTTTCCTGCATCAGGATCACGACGTGCTTCACGTCCTGGATCGTGCCGGTCACGGTGGCGGCCGGAATGGCCTGCGCGCGTGCGATGCTGTCGGGCAGCATGCCCGTGATCGCGGTGGCGCCGGCGAGCTTCAACGCATCGGCGAGGAATTGACGTCGTGTTGTGGGTTTGTTTTGCATGATCGCTCTCTGTCGTGGGTGGCTGGCCTCGCGGCCGGCGTCGGTCAGTGGCACGCGCTCGCGCAGTGCAGGACAGGCGTGGACGCCGCGCCGGGTGCGGCGGCGCGTGCGGCCGCCACGCTGGCTGCCGTGCCCGAGTCGCCATCGCCGCAAGCGGCCAGCGTGCACAGGAGTGCGATCATGAAAACGCCGCGCCAGTGCGGAAAGCGGCTTTCCGACCGGCTCGACTTGACGATTGGCTTTCGATCCGATTCGAATCGGATTCCTGAATGATCGAGACTGTTGCTGCGTGCTCCGTATTTCATTACCCCTCCAGACATGAAAAATGGACAGCAGAGAATATCGCCCGAATCAGAACAACTTCATGACAGGCCACCCGCGCGTGCCGGCCACTTGCAACAGCTTCGAGTCGGGATTGGTGGCGACCGGATGCGTGACGTAATCGAGCAGCGGCACGTCGTTGATCGAATCGCTGTAGAAGTAAGTGCGTTCGAAATCGGACGGCGCGTAGCCGAGTGACTTCAGCCACTCCGTGGTACGCACGATTTTTCCTTCGCGGAAGCTCGGCACGCCCGTACTGCGCCCGGTGAATGCACCGCCCGGCGTGCCGTCGTCGGTATCGAGCTCGATGCCGAGCAGGTGCTCTATGCCGAATTCCGCCGCGATCGGCTGCGTGACGAAGACGTTGGTCGCCGTCACGATGCAGCAGAGATCACCGTTCTCGCGATGCCGGTCGACCAGTTCGCGCGCCTGCGGCGTGATCGCCGGACGGATCACTTCATCCATGAATCGCGCATGCCAGCGTTCGAGCACCTTGCGCGGATAGCGGGAGAGCGGCGCGAGCGTCACCGCGAGATACGCGTCCATGTCGAGCGTGCCGGCCGCATAGTGCCCGTAGTGCTCGTCGATCAGCGCCACGTGCGCGTCGTCTTCCCGCCAGCCCACTCGCGTGATGAAGCGGCTCCAGGCCTGGTCGCTGTCGAGCGGCAACAGCGTGTGGTCGAGATCGAACAGCGCGAGATTCTTGTACATGGGTGGTTCCTTGTGTTGCGTGCTTAAGCGCCGATGAGTTTCTCGATCGCGTCTTTCGCGTTCTTACCGTCGATGGTCGTGACGCCGTCGAGCCACTTCGACAGCACGCCGGGGTTCTTCTTCGCCCATTCCTTCGCGACGGCGACCGGATCGGCGTGATTCATGATCGGCACCATCAACTGGTTCTCTTCATCGGTCGTGAACTTCAGGTTGGTCAGCAGCCGGCCGACGTTCGGGCAGCGGTCGAGGTAGCCGGGCGTGACGAGCGTGTAGACCTTCGCCGAGCCGTAGTTCGGGCCGAACACGGTATCGCCGCCGTCGAGATAGGTGATCTTGTAGTTGATGTTCATCGGATGCGGCTCCCACGCGAGGAACACGATCATCCGGTGCTCCTGCGCGGCGCGGGTCACTTGCACGAGCATCCCGGCCTCGCTCGATTCGACCAGCTTGAAGCCGCCGAGCCCGAACTCGTTCTTGTCGATCATCCGCTGGATCAGCGCATTGCCGTTGTTGCCGGCGCCGATCCCGTAGATCTTGCCGTCGAGCTGGTCGCGGAACTTCGCGATATCGGCAAAACTCTTGAGGCCCTTGTCCGACGCATATTGCGGTACGGCCAGCGTGTAGCGCGCGCCGATCAGGTTGGGCTGCGGCAGCTGGTGGACGGCGCCGGCATCGACGAACGGCTTCACCGTTGGCGTCATGCTCGGATCCCAGTAGCCGAGGAACGCGTCGATCTGCGCCTTCTTCACGCCGGCCAGCACGATCGGCGGCGACGCGATCGTCTTGGTCGCCTCGTAGCCGAGCCCGTCGAGCAGCATCATCGCGACGCCGGTGGTGGCCGCGATGTCGCTCCAGCCGACATCGCCGAGCGTCACCTTTTTGCAGACGTCGCCTTCCGACGCGTGAGCGGGGGCCGTTGCCAGCGCCGCCAGCAGCGTTGCTGCAAGCATCCATGCCTTCTTCATCATGTGGGTCTCCTAAGCAAGTGTTCCGGATCGTGTTGCCTGAATGGTCTGACGATTGATCGTGCTGATCGGATGAAACAAACGAACTTGGGTCTGGCTTTGTAGTTTTGCGTACCGTATATTAGAACGCACAAAATCGCAAGATCGCACAAAAATACAACTTGCCGGTTGCCGGGCCTGGCGACCGGCGGGCGAGGGCAGGAAGAATCGGGCGGCGGCCCGGGCGGGCCGTGCTTCATCAGGTAGACCAGGCAAAGCAAGGAGACCTCGCATGATCAGTCAGATCGAAATCATTTCCCGCCTGTTGCTGGCGGCATTGCTCGGCAGCATCGTCGGCATCGAGCGCGAGCGCCTGTCGTGGGCGGCCGGATTGCGCACGCACATGCTGGTGGCCGTGGGCGCCGCGCTCGTGATGGTCGTGTCGGCGTTCGGCTTCGCGGATATCCAGAACGCGAAGAACGTGTCGCTGGACCCGTCGCGCGTCGCCGCACAGGTGGTGTCGGGCATCGGCTTCCTCGGCGCCGGTTCGATCATGCTGCGCGGCGAGATCATCCGCGGCCTGACGACTGCGGCGAGCCTGTGGGTCGTGGCGGCGGTCGGGCTCGCCGTGGGCGGCGGCATGTACGTGGCCGCGATTGCCGCGACGGCGATCGTGCTCGCGATCCTGGCCGGCCTGAAGCCGATCGAGAAGCGTTTCTTCGCCGCGCGGCAGCGCTGGGGCGTGCGCATCCTCGCGAGCCGCGGAACCGTGAAGCTGACGTCGCTGCAAGCAATGCCCGGCATCGACCAGACGCGCATCGTCCAGTTCATCATCGAGCAGGACGACGCTGCGCCGGACGACGACCGCATCCACGTGGTGTTTTCGAAGATGACGAGCAGCGAGTTCCAGATGGTCCGTCAATCCCTGCAGACCCTCGTCGGCATCAAAAAGATGGAGGAGAGCGCAGCCTAGTTCGCCGTTCGAATAATATTGCCGTTCACTCCGAGGACATTCCATGTGGCAAGAAGAGCGATACCAGAGGATCCGGCTTCTGTTATCGAAGATGCAGCGCGTTTCCACCGACCGGATCATGGCCGACCTGAACGTGTCGCGGGAAACCGTGCGGCGCGATCTCGTCGACCTCGAGGCGCTCGGTGAACTGAAGCGCGTACACGGCGGTGCGGTACAGGTGGGCGACGAAGCGCCGATCGCCGAACGCGCGCAGACGCACGTGAAGGCGAAGCTGGCCATCGCCCGCGCGGCGGCCCGGCTGGTCACGGGTTCGCAGACGCTGTTCATCGACGCGGGCACGACCACGACGCTGCTGGCCGAGGAACTGGCGAAGCTGTCGGGCCTCACGATCGTCACGAACTCGATCGACGTCGCACTGAAGCTGCGCTCGAGCGATCCGATGCAGGCGAACAACGAAACGATCCTGCTCGGCGGGATGATCGGCAGCCGCGCGGCCGCGACCGTCGGCGACGGCACGGTCGCCGAAATCTTCCGCTACCGTGCCGACCTCGCGCTGCTGTCGCCGGTGGGCGTCGATGCCGTGCGTGGCGCGACCAACTACGACCGGATGGAAACCGAAGTGGCGCGCGCGATGGTCAGCAACGCGGCGGACGTCGCGATCCTGGCCGATTTCAGCAAGCTCGGCACGAACAGCCGGATCAGCTTCTGCGACCCGGCGCGGATCGGCGCGCTGGTGACGGACTCGAAGGCGGAATCGGTCGACAGCTACAAGAGCCTCAAGAAAGCCATCAAGCACATCGTGCTGGCGTAGTGCCACGCGGTGCGGGGCACGATCGGCTGCCGTTATGCCGCCCATGCGGCGCGCATTCTGTCGGCCGGCTTTTTAGCGGCGTAATATACCCGTCGATACAACGCAGGCACGCCCACCGGCGGGCCGTCATGGAGGCGGGCGATGGAGATGGCAGGGACGGCGGCGCCTTCGGCGCATCAGGCGGCGGCAGGCTCAATCGCGCTGACGGGCGCATTCGAGCGGCCGATGACGGTGACGCTCGACGACCTGCGCCGGCATGCGAGCGCGACGGCCGAGCCGTTCGACCTGCGCTGCTTCACGACGAACCGCTTCATTCGCTCGGTCGCGCCGTATCGCGGCGCGCGGTTGAAAGACCTGCTCGACGCGGCCGGCTTGCGCAACGACGCGCCGGGCGACTTCAAGCGCATGGTGTTCATCGCGCATGCGCACGACGGCTATGCGGTCACGTTTTCGTGGCACGAGCTGTTCAACACGCCCGTCGGCGAACACGTGATCGTCGCGTTCGAATGCGGCGATGCGCCGCTGTCGATCGACGACGGCGCACCGCTGCTGTTCTCGGGCGCCGACCTCCTGCCCGCGCCGCGTCACGTGAAGCGGCTGGCCGGCATCGTCGCGCGCGTGCTCGAGCTCTGAACGGGCACGCGCCGCGCCGGCCATCGTGTATGCTTGCCCGCATCGTTCAAAGGGCAGGACAACATGAAGACACCGGCACACCCCAAGCCTGAGGTGCGGTTCAGGATGCGGATCCAGCAAGCCGACACGATCGCGCTCGGGCCGGGCAAGGTCGCGCTGCTCGAAGCCGTGCGCGAGCACGGTTCGATTTCGGCGGCGGCGCGCAGCCTGAAGATGTCGTACCGGCGTGCGTGGTTGCTGATGGACGAGCTGAACCGCTCGCTGAAATCGCCGGCGACGGTGTCCGAACATGGCGGGCAGAGCGGCGGTGGCAGCGTGCTCACGCCGGTCGGCGAGGAGATCATTCGCCTTTATCGCGGAATCGAGGAACGGGCTTACGCGGCCTGCGCCGACGACATCGCCGCGCTCACGAAAATGGTGCGGCGTTAAGGGCGCGCCGAGTGTGTGCTTTCCCGCGGGGCCGCTTCAGGCTGACGACGGGCTTTCACCGGCCCATGACGGGCAGTGCGCAAGGGAAGCGACGACGAGAACCAGGCCCTAGCCGTGCCGCAGGCAGAAGCGCGATGCGTCGCCCGTGGCGGCATCCGGCGCGATGACATCGCGTGCCTGCGCATCGAGCCGCCCGATCAGTTCGACGAAACTGGCGACGCTCGCCGTCCGCAGCGGGTAGTACGCGATGTGATGGCGTTCGCAGATGCGCTTGAGCAGGTTCATCGAATCGTGGTCGATACAGTCGACCGGGAACACGACCATGTTCGCGCCCGGTAGCGCCGCCGCCAGCAGGCCCTTGCGATCCTCGATGCCGCCGTCGTGCAGCGTCACCTCGCCGCCCGCCGTTTCGACGATCCGCTTGATCGCGCGATTCGAACCCGGCCGCCCGCCGACATACACCAAACGCGTACCCTGAAGGATCGACAGCGGATCGGCTGCGCGTTCGGCCGGATCGTCCGCCGATGCCTGCACCGCCTGTTCGATCGCGCTCGCTTCGGCGCGCAGCGTTTTCACCATCGCCATCAGGTCGTCGAGTCGCGCGCGCATCGCGCGGGCGCTCGCCTGTTCCGCGGCGATCCGCTGCTCGGCTGCCTCGCGGCGGCTCGTATGCAACGCGAGCCGTTCGTCGCGTGCGGCCAGCGCTTCGCGCAGTTCGTGCACTTCCTCACGCAATACGTTTTCAGCCGCCAGCGGCTGCGCGTTCTGGCGCGCGGCGAAGGCATCCCGTTCCTGCAGCGCTGCGTCGCGCTGCGCGCTCATTTCCTGCAGGCGCGCCTGCTGCCGTTCGATCTTCGCGTGCAGCGCCGCATTCTCTTCCTCCAGCGCGACCAGCCGCCGGATATCGGCGCGATTGGCCGAGCCGACCAGGTGCGACAGCATGTGCAGGTCGCCGAACGCGGCCTGGCGTACGCCCATCGTCGTGCGCGGATGCGTCATCAGCGCCCAGTACGCGGGCGGAATGTCGCCGCTCTTCAGCGCTTCCTTCCAGCGCGCGAGGAGTTCGTCCGCATCCTTCGCACTGTCGAACGCGCGGATCGCGCCGGCGTAGCGCTCGTCGAGCGCCTTGTGCAGCGCCTTGGCGCCGGCCGTGCCGTCGATCGCGAGCTCGACGGCCGCGTGATGGATCTCGAGGTCGGTCGCGTGCTGGCGGTCGAGGTCGGTGAATTTCGGCACGAGCCTGCGCAGTTCGTGCGTGGTCAGGCAGGTGCCGATGATCGAGCAGTGCAGGTTCGCATCGAGCTCGGACAGGCGCGTGCGACGCTTCAGCTCGGTCAGTTGCGCGCGCGACGGCGCGCAGCATGCGTCGACCCGCACGCCGGTTGCCGCGGGCAAATTACCGCCGGGTGACGAGAGATCCGCCGTGCGGGCAAGGCGAAAGGGCGGAGCGTGCATGTTGACCTCAATCCGGCGTGGTCGAGCCGGAGACGGATGCGCGAAAGATTTGCGAAATATACCACGGAATATAACGCATGAAATTCCGGGGAAATCACGGAGCAAGGCTGCGTGGCGCGGTCAGCAGAGCACGGTTGAATGGTCGGCGAGCGGCAGTGCGGCAGGGGCCGGGGTCGGGGCTGCGGCCTCGGGCGAAACGGGGGGCGATACCGGCGCGTGACGCGCCATCACGTACTCGACGCACAGCCCGACGAACAGCACGTCGACGCGCTCCAGCGCGGCGACCGCGTCGCGCATCGCCGCCGGGTCGTTGCTGAACGAGTCGGAGAACACGTCGTCGCGCGTGCGTTCGAGGCGGCGCGCGTGACCGATCACCCGTTCGAGCTCGGGCAGGCGCGTGAAGCGGGCGGCGCGGGCTTCGTCTTCTAGCGTCGACAGCAGTTCACGAAAACCCAGGGCGGACAGCGCATCGTCCGGCATGTCGTCGGCGTGCGCGGCCGAGAACATCCGGATGAAGCGCACGACGCTGCCGCGCAGGCGCCGGAACGCGTCCACGACATCCGTGACCTGCTGCGCGCGTGCGTCGCTCGACAGCGGCCTGAGCGCGCTGATCTTGCGCGCGAGCGGCTGTTCCCGTGCGGCGCGCTGCGGGGCGCGATCCGTCGGCGTGCGGGGCATGACGAGTCTCCGGAAGTGCAGGTGTCGATATATTCTACGGAATATATCGAGTGCGCAGAAAAAGACGGCACCGCGGGTGAGACACGGTGCCGTCAACGGCCTGAGCGGCCGACTGGTCAGTCGATGGGGCTCACGGCTATTCCGACCGTGGCCGTGAAGCGGACGGACATGCTGCCGGGCAGGAGGACCTTGCGCGTGGCCGGACATCTCCGGCCCAAGGCCGTCGCGAACGCGCCTAATGCTGCCGCGTCACCGCCGCCGGCAGCGCGGCGGCCCGGGCGCCCGCCGTTTCGTCCACGGTCGTCCGGCCGCCGTCGTGAAAGAACGCCTGCTCGGCCGCATTGTTCATCACGAGGATGCTGATGCGGCGATTGGTCGGCTCGTCCGCCACGTTCTTGTCGAGCGGCAGGACATCCGCGAGCCCGCGCACCTGGAGCAGCTTGTCTTCCCGCAACCCGCCCGCGACCAGCGCACGCCGCGCCGCGTTCGCGCGATCGCTGGAGAGCTCCCAGTTCGAATAGCCGGTGGACCCGTCGGGATACGGCGTCGAATCGGTATGCCCCGCAATCGATACGCGGTTTTCGACATCGTCGAGCGCCGTACCGATCTGGCTGAGGATCGCGGTGGCATAGCTTTCGGGTTGCGAACTGCCCGACGCGAACATCGGGCGCTTGAGCGAATCGACGATCTCGATGCGCAAGCCCTCGTTGGTGATCGCGATCCGGATCTGGTTCTGGTACGCGCGCAATGACGGGCTTTGGGCAATCGCCGCGGTCAGCTTCGCCTTCAGCCGTTCGAGCTTTTGCGTATCGACGATGCCGGCGAGTGCGGCGGGCGAGCTGGCCGGCACCGGTTGCGCTTTCGTGTCGATCGCCGGCGTCGGGTCGGACATGTCGCGGCCGCCGCCTTGCACGACGCTCGGGCGCGGCGCCTGCGCGTCCTGCCCGCCGGACAGGAGCGTCGACAGCGGCGTGTTGAAGTAGTCCTCGATCCCCTGCTTGTCGTACTTGGAGACCGAGCCGAGCAACCACATCAGCAGGAAGAACGCCATCATCGCCGTGACGAAATCGGCGTACGCGATTTTCCATGCGCCACCGTGATGGGCGTCGTGGTCCTCGCCTTTCTTGCGGCGCACGACGACGAGCGATGCCGCGACGGACTGTTTCGACGGGTTGGAGCGACTGTCGGCCATGGCGCCTCCGTTACGCGGCCTTGGGCGACTTCGTCGCGCGGACGGCCTCGTCGAGCTCCTTGAAGCTCGGGCGATCGGCCGTGAACAGCACCTTGCGGCCGAATTCCACCGCCACCGGTGGCGCGTAGCCGCTCATCGACGCGAGCAGCACGGCCTTCACGCACTGGAACGGCTTGGCCGCCGCGCGGCCCTTCGCGTTGAGCAGATCCGCGAGCGGACCGACGAAGCCATACGCGAGCAGGATGCCGAGGAAGGTGCCGACGAGCGCGCCGGCGATCATCTTGCCGAGCACGGCGGGCGGCGCGCCGACCGAGCCCATCGTATGCACGACCCCCATCACCGCGGCGACGATGCCGAACGCCGGCAGGCCGTCCGCCATCTTCTGGATCGCATTGGCCGCGACGGACGCCTCCGCGTGATGCGTATGCAGTTCCTCGTCCATCAGGTCCTGCATCTCCAGCACGTTCACGTTGCCGCCCGACATCATCCGCAAGTAATCGACGATGAAGTCGAGCAGGTGATGGTCTTCGAGCACGTGCGAATACTTCTGGAACAGCGGGCTTTGCTCGGGCGCATCGACGTCGGCCTCGAGCGCCATCATGCCGTCCCGGCGCGCCTTCTGCAGCAGCTCGTACAGCAGCGCGATCAGTTCGACGTATTGCTGCTTCGTGTAGCCGCCGCCCTTGAAGCAGGTCGGCAGGGTCTTGATCGTCTTCTTCAGCGTCGTGACCGGATTGCTGACGACGAACGCACCCAGCGCGGCGCCGAAAATGCACAGCAACTCGAAGGGCTGCAGCAACGCCGGCAAATGGCCGCCCACGCCGACAAAACTGCCGATCACCGACCCGATGACGACGATCCACCCGATGGCTACAAACATGATTACCTCGTCCGCGACTTGCGCTGCTGCTATCCGTTGTTCAAAAGCGAGCGGGGCGGCTGGCTGCCCCGCTCCATGCCCGCGATGGCGCCGATTCGCTGCAAGGCGACGTCGATCGGCGGGTGTTGATGCAATAACGGCGATCGTCTGGACAACTGAACCCGTGATTCCACGGATCACGCGGGATGCATGCGTGGCACACGTTTGCACCTGCCGTTCTGCGCGATTTTCTTGATCGAAGTCAAAAAATGCGCGGCCATCGCGCGAATGCCTGGACGGATGCGAGCGGAAAACGGGGCGGGAGCGATGCAATCCTCTCCGGAAAGATCCGCCGCGGGAGGCCGGGGAACGCGACGCGCATCGCCGGTTGAATGGCGGGGGCCGCATGCCGGCAGGGTTTTCATCAGGGCATCCGGGCAGCCGCACGATCCATCATGGTGAAAGTACCGCCGCCGCCAACCGCAGGAGGGCACACCGTGGTTTCCGATTCCATTCCCTCGACCGCCTTCGTGTTCGCCGGCGGCGGCAGTCTTGGCGCGATCGAGGTCGGCATGCTCCGCGAACTCGTCGCGAGCGGCGAACGGCCCGGTTGTGTCATCGGCGCGTCGGCGGGCGCGATCAATGCCGCCTATTTCGCCGGCCGCCCGGACGCGGACGGTGTCGCGATGCTTGAGGCGCTGTGGTGCGGGATCCGCCGCCAGGACGTGATGCCGTTCTCGATGCGCAGCCTCATCGCGATGCTGCTGCGCAACCGGCCGCATCTGGTCGAGGCCGATGCGCTGCGCCTGCTGCTGGAAAAGAACCTGCCGTACCGGCGGATCGAGCAGGCCGCGTTGCCGCTCCATATCGTCGCGACCGAGGTGCTGAGCGGCCGCGAAGTCGTGCTGTCCGCCGGCTCCGTGGTGGATGCCGTGCAGGCCAGCGCGGCGATTCCCGGCGTGTTTCCGTCGGTCAGCATCGACGGCGTGGAACTCGTCGACGGCGGCGTCGCGAACAATACGCCGATCTCGGTGGCGGTCGCGCTCGGCGTCAAGCGGATCGTCGTGCTGCCGGCCGGATTCGCCTGCGCGTTGCGCGTCCCGCCGCGCAGCGCGATCGCGCATGCGACGCATGCGCTGACGCTCGTGATCGCGCGGCAACTGGTGCGCGATCTGGAACTGTATGCGGCGCGCGCGCAAATCCATGTCGTGCCGCCGCTCTGTCCGCTGGAAGTGTCGTCATACGATTACTCGCAGTGCGCGCAGCTGATCGACAAGGCCGCGGAACGCACGCGCGCGTGGATCGATGAGGGCGGGCTCGCGGCGTGTGCGATTCCTGGCCCGCTGCGCGAGCACGATCATGCGGCGGTGCTGTCGCATTGAAGGGCGCTCGCGCGCCGCGCAAACGCATGACCGACGAACGTCGATTGCCGGGCCGCTTCCCGTAAATCTGCAAAAAAAGCGGCACCGTGCCACGAGACACGGTGCCGCCAACGGCCTGAACGGCCGCACTGGTCAGTCGATCGCGTGCATCGCGTGGCGCAGTTCCTGATAGCTGCGCAGCCCTGCCACGCCGAGTTCGCGGCCGATTCCGCTGAGCCCGAAGCCACCCCAGCACACGTGCGGGTAGATGAGCTGCGGCGCGTTGATCCACACGAGCCCCGCGCGCACGCGTTGCTGGAACTGCTTCGCGACAGCCGCATCGCGCGTCACGACGGTCGCGACGAGCCCGTAGCGCGTGTCGTTCGCGAGCGCGATCGCTTCGTCGTCGGTGCGGAACGACTTCACGCAGGCGACGGGGCCGAACACTTCGTCAGTCCACAGCGGGTTGTCGGCCGCCGGCTCGGCGATCACGACAGGCGCCATGAAGAAGCCGTCGCCGCCGGCATCCGTCACGCGGCCGCTGAAGGCGATGCGTGCGCCCGCATCGATGCCTTGCTGGAGCATCGCTTCGACGCGCGTACGCTGCGCGGCGGAGATCAGCGGCCCCATCGCGACCTGTTCCGCGGCGGGCGGCGCGACGACGAGCGCGCGCACGGCCGTCTCGAACGCGGCCATGAAGCTGCGGTACACGCTGTCGTGCACGAGGATGCGCGCGGTGGCCGAGCACATCTGGCCTGCGTTCGTGAATGCGCCTGCAACCGCGAGCGACACCGCGACGTCGAGATCGGCGTCGTCGCGCACGATCAGCGACGACTTGCCGCCGAGTTCGAGCGTCACGCGCTTCATGTCGACGGCGGCGGCCTGCATGACCTTGCGGCCGGCCGCGGTGCTGCCGGTAAACGAGATCTTGTCGATCAGCGGATGCGCGGTCAGCGCCGCGCCGACCTCGGCGCCGCCGTTCACGACGTTGACGACGCCGGCCGGCACGCCGGCTTCGGCGACGATGTCGAGCAGCGCGTGTTCGGTCGGCGACGTGAGTTCGGACGGCTTCAGCACGACCGCGCAGCCGGCCGCGAGCGCGGGTGCGAGCTTCCACGCGGTCGTGACCATCGGGAAGTTCCACGGCATGACGAGCGCCGCGACGCCGACGGAATCGTGGAAGCGCTCGGCCGTGACGGCGTCGCTCGGCAGCGCGACCGGTTCGGCCGCGAACAGCGCCGGGTCCTCGCACAGCTTCGCGTAATACGCGAACGTGGCGGCGACGTCGCCGACATCGGCTTCGGCCTCGAACGGCGGCTTGCCGCTCACCTGCATCTGCAGCGCCGCGAGGCGATCGCGCGACGCTTCGACGCGCTCGGCGATTTTCGCGAGAATGCGGCCGCGTTCGGCGGGCGGCGTATCGCGCCAGCCGGCGAACGCATCGCGCGCGGCGCGCACCGCGGCGTCGACGTGCGCAGTCGTCGCGAATTCCTGCCAGCCGATCGCGGCACCCGTCGATGCGTCGAAGATCGGCGCGCCGGGCGCGTCGGCATGCGTGCGTACGGGCTGGCCGGCGATGTGCGCCGCGGGCAGCACAAACGTGGCGGTGGAACGGGAAAGCTCGGCAGTGGACATGAGGGTCATCCTGTCGGTCGGGTTAGCGGTAGGCGACGCCCGGCATCACGCAGAGCATCTCGAACGCGAGGTTCGCGCCGGTGAGCGCGGTGGTGCCGGTCGGGTCGTACGGCGGCGCGACTTCGACGAGGTCCGCACCGACGATGTTCAGGCCCTTCATCCCGCGCACGATTTCGAGACCCTGCTGCACGGTGAGGCCGCCGATTTCCGGCGTGCCGGTGCCGGGCGCGAACGACGGATCGAGGCCGTCGATGTCGAAGCTCAGGTAGACCGGCGTGTCGCCGACGCGTTCGCGCACCTGCGCCATCAGCGGCACGAGGGACTTGTTCCAGCATTCTTCCGCCTGCACGACGGTGAAGCCCTGCTGGCGGCACCAGTCGAAATCGTCCGCGTGGTAGCCGGTGCCGCGCAGGCCGATCTGCGTGACCTTGTCGCATTGCAGCAGGCCGTCTTCCACCGCACGGCGGAACGGCGTGCCGTGCGCGATCTTCTCGCCGAACATCGTGTCGTTGACGTCCGCGTGCGCGTCGACGTGTACGACGGCGACCTTGCCGTATTTTTTATGCAGTGAGCGCAGGATCGGCCACGCGATCGTGTGGTCGCCGCCGAGCGTGATCGGCCGGCAGCCGTTCGCGACGATCTCGTCGTACGCCTCTTCGATGCGGCGCACCGAGTCCTTCAGGTCGTACGGGTTGGTCGCGACGTCGCCGATGTCGGCCACCTGCAGCGAATCGAACGGTGCCGCGCGCGTGGCCATGTTGTACGGGCGCAGCAGCACGGATTCGGTGCGGATCTGGCGCGGGCCGAAGCGCGAGCCCGAGCGGTTCGACGTGCCGAGGTCGAGCGGCACGCCGACGAAGCACACGTCGAGGCCGTCGGTCGTGTCGGCTTGCGGCAGCCGCATCATCGTGGCGATGCCGCCAAAGCGCGGCATCTCGTTGCCGCCCATCGGTTGATTCAGTTCGCGGGGCATGGGCCGTCTCCTTTTTTGTGAGGTCAAGCGATCGGCCGATGGTAGAGGAGAACGCCCGCGCGAAGATTTTGAAGTCGCAACGTTTACATCGACGGGTCTCGATGCAAGTGGCGCTGCCGCATCGACGCGGCGCAACCGAATGCGGCCGCGCGGCGCGGCCGGACGCGTCAGCGCGTGATGGCCGGCGGCGC
>NZ_JAAGPE010000497.1:0-4162 GCF_017104605.1 Burkholderia sp. Ac-20384
GGATCTACACAGTATCTTACGTTCTTTCCCTCCGCGCCGCTCTTCCGATGGCGCCGCCGATCACCGAGCCCGTGCTGCCGCCGAGCGCACCGCCGACCGCTGCGCCGGCTACCCCGCCGAGCGCGCCGCCAAGCGCGTTGTTCATGTCACCTGCCATAGCCGGCAGTGCAGTCGCGCCGGTCAAAGCGGCGACGACGAGAGCGGGGGCGATTTTCTTCCACATTCCCGTATTCTTCCTTGTTCGCAATCTGGTTATTGAAGGTCCGCTCGGTACGACGATCTGAATCGATCGACGTCGGGTCAGGCATTGTGCCGAACCGCGGACCAATTCATTTCAATGAGCTTGCGGCGAAGAATAGCACCGGTCCCACATCCTTGCCGTGGACATTCTGGTAACAAGTTGTTTACGAATAAGCAACCTCGAACGCACGCGCCGGAATGCCCGCAAACCCGCGCCGGCATTGGCTTCGCCGAGGGTCCGGCCCTGTGGAAAAACAGGCCGGCCATGCGGGGCGTCGCACGTTTGCGACACACGTGGCAACACATCGGGAACGAAACGTGGGCCGGGCCCGAAATGGCGGCCTGGAAGAAATGAAGAGGGTCAGTACACGCCGGGCAGCAGACGCCAGGTTCGCGCGCAATACGCGTCGTATTCGGCGTCGAATTGCGCATGCAACAGCGCCTCCTCGGAGCGGATGCGCGCGACGAGCGGCACCATCGTCAGCACGACCAGCAGCAAGCCGACGCCCGAGCGGAACGCCAGCGCCCAGCCGACCGAATTGACGACCAGGCCGAGATAGCTCGGATTACGGATGCGGCTGTAGATGCCGTCGGTCACGAGCGTATGGCCCGGCTGGATCGCGACGAGCCCGCTGAAGCGCTTGCCGAGCACGAATACAGGCCAGATGCGCAGCACGCCGCCCGCGATGTACAGCACGACGCCGATCCAGCGCACCGTATCGCCGCCGAAGGTCCAGAAGTCGAGCCGGTCGGTCAGCGCGGGCAGGTACGCGAGCAGGAACCCGCTTACCCCGAACGCCGCGAGCACCCAGCGATTGTCGCGGTTCTCGCGCTCGCCGCTGCTCAGGTTGCCTTCGGTAAACATCGCGACGACGGCCATCGCGAGCGTCGCGACGACGACGACGGTCAGCGGTGGATGCGAGAAGAAGGCCGCGAATCCGCCGCTGCCCAGCACGGCGAGCCCGAGATAGACGAGCGTGGAGACGCCCGACACGACTGCGACCTTGCGGGTGACTGTCATGACTGCCTCGCCGGAGTGCCCTTTCCTGTGAAGTATAGGAAGCGCGCACACACCGCGCAGCGCACCGCCGTCATGCGGTACGCGAATCCGCGCGCGTCATCCGGCACAACGCGATGGCGCTGACCTGTGCGGCCAGCGCCCGAGCCCGGTGCCGGATCAGCGGATGCGGAAGTTGCCGCCGATCCCGACGCTGACGGGCGGCGCGTAATACGCCGGCGCATAGCCGTAGTAGGCCGGCGCGGGCGCATAGCCGTACGGCGGCGCGACGTAGCAGCCGGACAGGCCGCCGATCAGGGCAAGCGTGATGAGAAGTCTGGTCATGGCTCGATTCCCGGCGCGAAAGACGAATGGCACCTCGCGAAAGCCGCGCCATCGCGCGATGCGGCGGCCGGCACGAAGAGGCGATCCGCCCTTCCTGTCGCTCAGTGAAGCAATGCGCGGAGTCTAGCGCCGGGTGGGCCGGGCCGAGTTTCGCCAGCGGTTACACGTGTTACCTCGCATGACCGCTGAAACAGGCGATGGCCGGCAGCCGGCCAGTACGCCGTGCCGTGCCACGCGTTGTGCGACCGACGTGTTACACGAATCGTGCACGAATGCGCTGCGCAAGCGCTTCGAGCGTCGCCGCGTCGGCGATCTCGCGCGCATGCATCTTCAGCTCGGCGCCTTCCCAGCGCGGGATCACGTGGAAGTGCACATGCGGCACCGTCTGGCCGGCGGCCGCGCCGTTGAACTGGCCGATGAACACGCCATCCGGCTCGAGCGCCGCGCGCACCGCCGCCGCGACACGCTGCGTCATGCGGATGCCGGCCGCGGCGGCGTCGCCGGACAACTCGAAGATCTGCGCGGCCGGCTCCTTCGGGATCACGAGCACGTGGCCGTCGGCCTGCGGCATCAGATCCATGATCGCGAGGGTCGCGTCGTCTTCCGCGACTTTCACGCACGGCAGTTCGCCGCGGAGGATTTTGGCGAACGGGTTGTTGTTGTCGTAGGACATGGCGTTTTCCGATAACGGTTGGACTGGGAGAGTAGGAAAGCGATGCCGGACGATTATCGGCCGATGGCGGGTCGGATTTCAACTTGTCAGGTCGAGTCGCTCTTTCTGCGAACAATGGATGTCGATACGCATGCAACGGGCGTAACGGACTGGAATATCCGGCCGTCGCCATCCGTTTATTTCGAGCGCGGGTTCACGCGGCAACCGTACGATCGCGAACCTGCGCCGGACACCCGTCGGCTGCGCAGGCCGGCAGCCGGGATGACTGCTCGCGATCATCAACCGGAGTCATGCCATGGACCCTCTCCCCTCCTGTCGTTCCCCCGCCGCGCCCGTGTTCGCAGTCGATCCGCCGGTCGTCGCACGCGTCCGGCGCACGCTTGCGCGCTCGCTATGCCGCGCGGCTTGCGGCGCCGGGCTGCTCGCACTGTCGTCGGCTTTCGCGTGGGCCGGCGGCAGCGACATCATCCTGCCGATTCCATCGTTCACCGCCTCGACGGTGCCCACCAACGGCGACGTCAATCCATACGGCATCGCGTTCGTGCCGCGCGGCGTGCCGAGCTGGAGCACGCTGAAACCCGGCGACGTCGTCGTGTCCAACTTCAACGCGGCGTCGAACGCGCAAGGCACCGGTACGACGATCGTGAAGCTGACTCCCGGCAAGACGCCGGCGACGACGTTCTTCCAGGGCAGCAATCTCGGCCTGACGACCGCGCTCACGGTGCTGCGCAGCGGCTTCGTGCTGGTCGGCAACGTGCCGGCGCCGGACGGCAAGACCGTCGTGCCGCCGGGTTCGCTGCTCGTCATCGGCCCGCAGGGCAATCTCGTCACGCAACTCAGCAGCGCGGCGCTGCTCGACGGGCCCTGGGACATGACCGTCATCGATCGCGGCCAGCGCGTGACCGCGTTCGTGTCGAACGTGCTGAACGGGACGGTGTCACGGATCGAACTCGCGATCAGCGACAACGGCGTCACGATGCTGCCAGGCTCGCGCGTCATCGCATCGGGCTACGTGAATCGAACCGATCCCAATGCGCTCGTCGTCGGGCCGACCGGCCTCGCGTACGACCCGAACATCGACGTGCTTTACGTTGCATCCACCGGCGACAACGCGGTGTTCGCGATCCAGAACGCCGCGTCGACGAATCGCAACGGCGGCGTCGGACGGATGATCTATTTCGACGCCGCTCACCTGCATGGCCCGCTTGCACTGGCGCTCGCACCGAACGGCCATCTCGTGACCGCGAACGGCGACGCGGTCAACGCCGACCCGCAGCAGCCGAGCGAGATCGTCGAATTCACGGTGGACGGGCGCTTCGTCGCGCAAATGCAGGTCGACACCGTTTCGGGGGCCGCGTTCGGCCTCGCGTTCGGGCACGGCAGCAAAGGCCAGCTGGAATTCGCAGCCGTCGACGACAACACGAATACCGCGACGGTCTGGACCCTGCGGTCCGACAACAACAACGCGCAGTGATGCGCCGCCTGGACGGGTCGCACGCGGCCCGTTCGACCCGAGCGATCGACACACACGAGTCACACATGCCGGGCACCTTGCGCGCTGTCGACGCCGCCCGGCATGGCACGCGCCTGCGATTGCCACCGCCGGCCCGAACCTGCGACACTGCCGGTTCATGTTCTGCCTGCCGACAACCGAGGACGCTCGCGCATGACGATCCCCTTCAAGAAGCTGATCCTGCGCGGCGTCGCGCTCGCCGTCGTCGCGGCGATCGGCTACACCGGCTACATGCTGTCCCGGCTCGCCCCCATCGCGACCGGTTATGCGGCGAAGGCGCTGTGTTCCGGCGTGTACGTGTCGGGCCGCCCGGCCGCCTCAGTGATCGACGTCGACATCATGGCCGGCGTGCATCCGCTGCTGAAACTGGTACACCCGTCGATCGATCCCGAAA
>NZ_JAAGPE010000498.1:0-4101 GCF_017104605.1 Burkholderia sp. Ac-20384
TCGATGCGCGCCAGCCGGCCGCAAAGGGCGCGCCGCAGGCAACGGGTGAGCGCCCCCCGCGCCGCGAGCGTCCGCCGCGCGCCGTCGTCGCACCGAACCCCGTTCCGCCGATCACGTACCCCGAAAGCCTGCCCGTGTCGGGCAAGCGCGACGAAATCGCGCGCGCGATCGCCGGTCATCAGGTTGTCATCGTCTGCGGCGAAACCGGCTCGGGCAAGACCACGCAGCTGCCGAAGATCTGTCTCGATCTCGGCCGCGGCCTCGGCGCCGGCGGCACGGGCCTGATCGGCCATACGCAGCCGCGCCGCCTCGCCGCGTCGTCCACCGGTCGCCGGATCGCCGAGGAACTCGGCACGCCGTTCGGCGAAGTGGTCGGCTACAAGGTGCGCTTCACCGACAATCTCGCGCCGGGCGCGTCCGTGAAGCTGATGACGGACGGGATCCTGCTCGCCGAGACGCAGACCGACCCGCTGCTGAAGGCGTACGACACGCTGATCATCGACGAGGCGCACGAGCGCAGCCTGAACATCGACTTCCTGCTCGGCTACCTGAAGGAAATCCTGCCGAGGCGGCCGGACCTGAAGCTGATCGTCACGTCCGCGACGATCGACGCCGATCGCTTCGCGCGCCATTTCGGCACCGACGAGCGTCCCGCGCCCGTGATCGAGGTGAGCGGGCGGCTGTATCCGGTCGAGATGCGCTACCGGCCGGTGGCCGAGGATCGCCCGGCCGTGAAGAATGCCGAAGGCACGGGCGGCCGCGACCGCGTGAAGACCGCGCGCGAAGCCGAGCGCGACCTGATGGACGCGATCGTCGACGCGGTCGACGAGCTGTGCCGCGAAGGCCCCGGCGACGTGCTGGTGTTCCTGCCCGGCGAGCGCGAGATCCGCGAAGCGGCCGAGGCGCTGCGCAAGCACCACCCGCCGCATACCGAGATCCTGCCGCTGTTCGCGCGGCTCTCGGCGGCCGACCAGGACAAGGTGTTCAAGTCGTCGAATGCGCGCCGGATCGTGCTCGCGACCAACGTGGCTGAAACCTCGCTGACGGTGCCGGGCATCCGCTACGTCGTCGATACCGGCCTCGCGCGCGTGAAGCGCTATTCGTACCGGAACAAGGTCGAGCAACTGCAGGTCGAGTCGATCTCGCAGGCGGCCGCGAACCAGCGCGCGGGCCGTTGCGGCCGCGTGGCCGATGGCGTCTGCATCCGCTTGTACGAGGAAAGCGACTACCAGGCGCGCGCGCGCTTCACCGATCCGGAAATCCTGCGCTCGTCGCTCGCGTCGGTGATCCTGCGGATGAAGTCGCTGCACCTGACGGCGATCGAATCGTTCCCGTTCCTCGAGCCGCCACCCGGCCGCGCGATCGCGGACGGCTACCAGCTGCTCAACGAGCTCGGCGCGGTCGACGACGACAACGCGCTGACGCCGCTCGGCCGCGAACTCGCGCGGCTGCCGCTCGACCCGCGCGTCGGCCGGATGATTCTCGCCGCGCGCGACCAGCAGTCGCTGCGCGAGGTGCTGATCATCGCGAGCGCGCTGTCGGTGCAGGATCCGCGCGACCGCCCGATCGAAGCGCAGGAGCAGGCCGACCAGGCGCACCGCCGGTTTGCCGACGAGCGTTCCGAATTCCTGCAGTGGCTGAAGATCTGGGCGTGGTTCGAAGAGGCCGTCGCGCACAAGAAGTCGAACCGCCAGCTGATCGATGCGTGCCGGCAGAACTTCCTGTCGCACCTGCGGCTGCGCGAGTGGCGCGACGTCCATTCGCAACTGCTGACGGTTGTGCGCGAGCACGGCTGGCGGCTGAACGAAGTCGAGGCGACCTACGAACAGGTCCATCTGGCCCTGTTGACGGGCCTGCTCGGCAACCTCGGCCTGAAGGCCGACGACGATCCGCACTATCTCGGCGCGCGCGGGATCAAGTTCTACCTGTGGCCGGGCTCCGTGCTCGCGAAGAAGGCCGGCCGCTGGGTGATGGCGGCCGAGCTCGTCGAGACGAGCCGGCTGTACGCACGCTGCCTCGCGAAGATCGAGCCCGAATGGGTCGAGAAGATCGGCGCGCATTTGCTGAAGAAATCGCTGTCGGAGCCGCACTGGGAAAAGCGCCCGGCGCAGGTCAGCGCATACGAGCGCGCGACGCTGTACGGGCTGCCGATCTACCACCGCCGGCGCGTCGCGTTCGGCAAGCAGGATCCGTCGCGGGCGCGCGAGCTGTTCATCCGCGGCGCGCTGGTCGAGGGCGAGTTCGACACGAAGCTCGCGTTCTTCGCGCACAACCGCAAGCTGCTCGCCGACATCGAGCAGCTCGAGCACAAGTCGCGCCGGCAGGACGTGCTGGTCGACGACGAGCTGATCTACGCGTACTACGACCAGGCGATTCCGGAAGGCATTCACACGGGCGCCGCGTTCGAGCGCTGGTATCGCGACGAAGTGAAGAAGGGCGGCCAGCCCGAGGACAAGCTGCGGCTGCTGTACCTGTCGCGCGACGACCTGATGCGCCACGAGGCGGCCGGCGTGACGACCGAGCTGTTCCCGAAGCGCGCGACGATGGCCGGCGTCGAGATGGCGCTCACGTATCACTTCGAGCCCGGCACGCCGCGCGACGGCGTGACGCTCGCGGTGCCGCTGTATGCGCTGAACCAGGTCGACGCGCGCCGCTGCGAGTGGCTCGTGCCGGGGATGCTGAAGGAAAAGGTGCAGTTGCTGCTGAAGTCGCTGCCGCAGAAGCTGCGCCGGCATTGCGTGCCGCTGCCCGAGTACGCGGCCGGTTTCGTCGAGCGGATGGGCCGCGAGCGCTTCGGCGCGGGCGGGCTCGTCGAGGCGCTGATCGCCGACGTGCGTGGTGAAACGCAGATCGCGATGAAAACGGCCGACTTCAAGCTGGAAACGCTGCCCGCGCACCTGTTCATGAATTTCAAGGTGATCGACGAGCACGGCCGCCAGCTCGCGATGGGGCGCAATCTCGCGCAGCTTCGCCAGGAGCTGGGCGCGCAGGCGCAGCAGCAGTTCCAGAAGATCGCGGCGGCGTCGACGATCGCGGCGGGCGGCGATGCCGATGACGGCCAGCCCATCGGCCAGGCGCCTGCGACGGCCGCCACGACCGGTGCCGCCGGCCGCAACGCGACGGCCGGCAAGGGCGCGGCGCCGCAGACGGCCGCTCCGGCGGAAGCCGGCGCGACCGCGCTGTACGAGAACCTGACGACGTGGAATTTCGGCAAGCTGCCCGAGCTGCTGGAGATCCGCCGGCGCGGCCAGACGCTGTACGGCTACCCGGCGCTCGTCGATCGCGGCACGCATTGCGACGTCGAAGTGTTCGATTCGCCGGAGGAGGCCGCGCGCATCCACCGGGCCGGCCTGCGGCGGCTGTTCGCGCTGCAGCTGAAGGAGCCGATCAAGTTCCTTGAGAAGAACCTGCCGGGCCTGCGCGAGATGGCGATGCAGTACATGTCGCTCGGCACGCAGGACGAGCTGCGCGACCAGCTGATCGACACGGCGCTCGACCGCGCGTGCCTGCAGGACCCGCTGCCCGACGACGACGCGAGCTTCCACGCGCGCCGCGACGAGGGCCGGAGCCGCCTGAACCTGCTCGCGCAGGAAATTGCGCGGCTGGTCGGGCAGATCCTGGCCGAATACGCGGGGCTCGTGAAGAAGCTCGCGCAGGCGAAGCCGTTCGCGCAGGCCCACGCGGACCTGCAGCAGCAGCTCGGCGCGCTGGTCGGCAAGCGCTTCGTGCTCGATACGCCGTACGCGCAACTGGCGCACTTCCCGCGCTACCTGAAGGGCATCGCGCTGCGGATCGACAAGCTGAAGGCCGATCCGGCGCGCGACGCGAAGCAGTCGGCCGACCTGCTGCCGCTCGCCCAGCAGTACCAGCGCGCGGTGTCGCAGCGCGGCGGCGTCGCCGATTCGCGGCTCGCGGAATTCCGCTGGCTGCTCGAGGAACTGCGGATTTCGCTGTTCGCGCAGGAACTGCGCACGCCGATGCCTGTCTCTGTCAAGCGTCTGCACAAGGTCTGGGAGTCGATGCAGCGCTAGCGCAACATCGGTTTCCCGAGCCCGCACCGGCGGCCGGCCCCGGCCGGTCGCGCGGCGCCTGCCGCGCCGG
>NZ_JAAGPE010000499.1:0-4160 GCF_017104605.1 Burkholderia sp. Ac-20384
CCCGACGCGCGTCCGCTCCCCGGGAGGCGGCCCCGGCGACGGCGGCACCGGCCGTCGCCACGCAAGCCGCACCGGCTCCCGCGCCTGCCGCACCCGTGCGCGAAACCGCACCGATCGGCGACGCGGCCTACCTGCGCAATCCGGCGCCCGACTATCCGGCGTTCGCGCAGGACCAGGGCTGGGAAGGGCGCGTCGTGCTGCGCGTGCACGTGCTCGCGAACGGCTCGCCCGATTCCGTCGAGGTCCGCACGAGCAGCGGCCGCCGCATGCTCGACACCGCGGCGGTGGCCGCCGTGAAGCGCTGGACGTTCGTGCCCGCGAAGCGCGGCGACGAAGCGGTCGACGGCTGGGTCAACGTGCCGATCGATTTCAAGCTGGGCTGACCCGCCGGGCGGCCCGCCACATTTTTCAAGGAACTCACATCATGAACGGTATCCCGACCACCTTCATCGTCCAGGGCGCGCTCTGGTTGCTCGTCATCTTCTCCGTCGTCACGTGGACGCTGATCGTCGTGAAGGCGATCCAGAGCCTGCGGGCGAGCGCGCGCAACCGGCGTTACGTCAGCGCGTTCTGGGCCGCGAACAGCTTTCACGAGGCGGCCGCGCTCGACGGCGCGAACAGCCCGGTGGGCGAACTCGCCGCGACGGGCTTCGACGCGCTGCGACGCGCCGACGAGAGCAGCGCGCACGATCTCGAACACAGCTGGAGCCGCCACGACCTGCTCGAGCGGCATCTGCGGCAACAGATCCACAACGCGCGCCGGCGCGAGGAGGCAGGGCTGGCGGTGCTCGCGTCGATCGGCAGCACCGCGCCGTTCGTCGGCCTGTTCGGCACCGTGTTCGGCATCATCCACGCGCTGACCGCGATCACGCACAGCGCGTCGGCGAGCATCGACGTCGTGGCCGGTCCGATCGGCGAGGCGCTCGTCGCGACCGGAATCGGGATCGCGGTCGCGGTGCCGGCCGTGCTCGCGTACAACTTCTTCGTGCGCCGCGTGAAGGCCGCGTCGGCCGATCTCGATGCGTTCGCCACCGATTTCGTCACGCTCGCGCAGAGGGCCGGCTTCCGCGTGCCGGCCGCGGCCGCCGCCCCCGCGCCGGCACGCCGTGCCGGCGACACCCGTCAGGAGGCGTTCGCATAATGGCTTTCTCTTCTTCATCCGACAACGACGACGTGCTCAGCGAAATCAACATCACGCCGCTCGTCGACGTGATGCTCGTGCTGCTCGTCGCCTTCATCGTCACGGCGCCGCTGCTCAACAACGCGGTGCACGTGAATCTTCCGAACACCGTCGCCACGGCGCCGGCCGATCGCAAGCCGAACGTCACCGTGAGCGTCGACGACAAGGGCGTCGTGTATCTCGACAAGCGAGTGGTCGCCCTCGCCGCGGTGCCGGCCGAGCTGGCCGCGCTGAAGGCCGGCCGGCCCGACGTCGCGCTCGACCTGCAGGCCGACGAGCACGTGCCGTACGGCACGGTCGCGAAGCTGATGGCCGCGATCGAGCATGCGGGCATCACGCGGCTGTCGGTGCTCACCGCGCCGCGCGGCTGATGCGCGGTTCACGACTCCTTTTCCGAACGTATCCATGAGCATCACGGCTTCCCCCAACGTCCAGTCGATCTGGTACACCCGCTGTCCGGTGCCGACGCCGCTCGGCATCGCCGCGCATCTCGGCTGGCTCGACAGCGAATTCGCCGGCGACGGCATCACCGTGCGTGCGCTGCAGGAGAGCCAGCACGCGACGCTGCATCACGCACATGTCGATCATTCGCTCGACAACGCATTCCGGCAGGGCGGCAGCATTCCCGCGCTGTGGGCGCGCGCGGCCGGCGCCGATACGCGCGTGGTCGCACTGACCTGGGTCGACGAGGCGCAGGCGATCGTCGCGCTGCCGGAAAGCGGCCTGAAGCGGCCGAAGGACCTGCGCGGGCGCCGCGTCGGCCTGCCGCGCCGCGACGGCGAGCGCATCGACATCTTCCGTGCGGCGGCGTTGCGCGGTTTCGTCAGCGCGCTGTCGCTCGACGGGCTCGGCCCCGCCGACGTCGAATGGATCGACGTGCCCGCGTCGAACCTGCGCGCACCGGTGTCGACGCCGGCGACGCGCGACGCGGCATTCAGCCATCCCGCGAGCCTGTCGAGCCGCCGGCTCTATGCGGCCGAAGCGGCCGCGCTCGTGCGCGGCGAGGTCGACGCGATCTACGTGAAGGGTTCGCTCGGGCTCGAAACCGCGCACCTGATCGGCGCGCAGCCGGTGATCGACATCGGCTTTCATCCCGATCCGCAGATCCGCATCAACAACGGGTCGCCGCGGCCGCTGACCGTCAATGCGTCGACGCTCGAACGGCATCCCGACATCGTCAGCCGCTTCCTCGCGCGCGTGACCGATGTCGAAGACTGGGCGCGCGAGCACGAGCAGGAAGTGCTCGGCTATCTCGGCCGCGAGACGGGATCGGGCCATGACTGGCTGCGGCTCGCGTACGGCGCGGACGTGCACCGGCGGCTGCGCACGGATCTCGACGAAGCGTCGATCGCCGCGCTCGACGATTTCAAGCGCTTCCTCGTCGACTGGCGATTCTTGCCGGCCGACTTCGACGTGCGCGGGTGGATCGACCGGCGCGCACTCGACGGTATCGCGACGCTGTCTCGCGACGCCGCGCGGTGAGCGCGCCGGCACGCGTCGCCGACGCCTGGCGGCGCGAGCGCTTCACCGGCGGCTTCATGCTGCTGGCGCTCGCGAGCGGCACGACGATCAGCATGGCGCAGCTCGCGACGACGCTGTACGCGCTCGCGCTCGGCGTCGACAGCGCCCGGCTTGGCATCATCGCGGCGATGGAGCCGCTCGGCATCGCGTTGATGACGCTGCCGGCCGGGCTGCTCGTCGCGCGCTACGGCGCGCGGCGCGTGTACTTCGTCGCGAGCATGGGCCCGATGCTGCTCAATCTCGTCGTGCCGTTTACCGGCGCATGGCCGCTGATCGCGCTCACGCAAGTGTTGATCGGGCTGTGCGTTCCGTTCCGGATCGTGTCAATCAACGGCGTGTTCCTCGCGCGTCTCGCGCAGATCGGCCTCGCGCGCGCCGGCTGGTACCGCGCGGCGATGTCGGTCGGGTCCGGCATGGTCGGGCCGTGGCTCGCGAGCTGGCTGATCGGCGCGCATGGCGCGGTCGCGACGTTTTGCGCGGCATCGGCGAGCTTCGCGGGCATGGCGCTGTTCAGCCGGACGCTGCTCGGCGACGCGCAGCGTGCGCCACGCGGTGCACAACCCGAAACCGGCGGCCTGCGCGCGTTGCTGGCGCTCGCATGGAGTCACGACGTGCGCGAGCAGCTCGTGCTGGAAGCCGTGAACAGCGCGACGCGTTCGCTCGCCGCCGCCTATACGGTGGTGCTGGCGATCCAGTCGCTCGGGTTGTCGCAGACGAAGGCCGTCGCGCTGCTGACGCTGCAAGGCGTCGTCGCGGTGATCGCGCTGTTCGGGCTCGGGCATGTCGCGCAGCGGATGACGGCGCGCCGCTGCCAGGCGCTCAGTCTTGCCGGCGGCGTGGCCGGGTTGCTCGCGCTGGGTCTTGCGCATGACCTATGGCTCGTCGGCGCGGGACTTGCCGCGCTGTGCGCCGGGTCGTCCCTGCTGCATCTCGCCAACATGCAGCGTCTCGGTCGTCACCCGGCCGACAAGAGCCAGGTGTCGAGCCTCTACAACCTTGCATCGATGACGGGCGCGTTCTGCGGCCCGCTGGCCGGCAGCGCGCTCGTGCCGGTCGTCGGGTTGCCGGGCGCGTTTCTGTGCTGGCTGCCCGTCGTCGTGCTGGTCGCGTTCGCGTTACGCGTCGCAACGGGGCGACGCGACGCATCGCAGCCCGTGACTGCAAAGCTGTCCTGACGACCCCATCGAGTGTTGCGTGACAAGCAGTTTGCTTCCCGTCACAGATGCGCATGCAGCACCACCTGCGCCACACACACGCCGGAAGCCCCGTGCGACGGGCTTCTCGATGCTGGCATCCGAATTGCAATAGGTAACCCGTGCGTCGCGCACGCACGTGCGTTCAACCGATCAAACAGGATGACTCATCGATGTTCAGGAAAAAACTAATCGTCACCGCGCTGGGGGGACTGCTGACGGGCGGGGCCGATTAGTTTTTTCCTGAACATCGATGAGTCATCCTG
>NZ_JAAGPE010000500.1:0-3981 GCF_017104605.1 Burkholderia sp. Ac-20384
TACCTGCGCGCGCGCTTCGGCACCGCCTGGCAGCAGAGGGCGGCGCTGCTGTCGATCGACGATCCGGAATGGGCCGAGCTGATCGGGATCACGACGATCCGCCAGCCGACCTACGAAATCGGCTACAAGGCCGTCGAATTCGTGCACGAGCGGATCGACGGCGCAGCGGGCGACGTACGCGTCTCGCTGTTGCCGGGCGAGCTGGTTGCGCGCGCGTCGACCGCAAGCTGAGTATCATTCGGGGCACGCAGCGCGTCAGGTGCGCTGCCCCGAACAAGGAAATACATGACTGTCGCCCCCATCACGCTGGCGGTGCTGATCGCCGCCACGCTGATCATCGCGCTCCTGCCGCTCGTCCTCTTCCGTATTCTGCGCAAGCCACTGGCGCTGAACCGCCGCGACACGATCGTCGGCGTGGCCGTCTTCACGCTGTTTGCGATGATCCTCGAACGCGCGTTCCACGGGCTCGTGCTGAGCCAGACGCCGCCGGATGGCTGGCTCACGCAGCCGCTCGCGTTCGTCGCGTACAGCGCGCTCGCAACCGCCGTATTCGAGGAAGTCGGCCGCTATCTCGGGATGCGTTTCCTGAACCGCCGCTATGGCCCGTCGGCCGGTGACGGCCGCGGAATCGGCTACGGGATCGGTCACGGTGGCGCCGAAGCATGGTTCGTCGGCGTCCTCGTGTGGGGCCAGTGGTCGTATCTCGCGTGGCTCGCGAGCCGCGGCCAGCTGGAGACCCAGCTCGCCGACCTGCCGGGCGATACCGTCGTGCGGCTGCACGTGATGCTCGCGACGCTGTCGGCACAGTCGATCCTGCTGTTGCTGCTCGAACGCTGCGCGGCATTCGTGCTGCAGCTCGCGCTGTCGGTGCTGGTCTGGCGCGGCGTGCGCGCCGGCCGCGCGGGCGTGTTGCCGCTCGCGATCGCGCTGCATGCGCTCGCGGCCGCACCGGCGCTGCTGTACCAGGTGCGCGTGCTGCCGGCCGGCTGGGTCGAGGCCGTGTATTTCGTGCTGGCCGCGATCCTGGTCGTCGTGCTGGTGAAGGCATGCCGGCCGTCGCAATCGGCAGCCTGACGGGAGGACGGGATGGATGACTATCTGATCGAATGCCAGAGCGCGGAATTCGACGCGCTCGCACGCGTGATCTGCGATCTCTTTCCGGAGCAGACGCGTTTCGCCGAAAACACCGACGCACGCGGGCGGTTCCTGTCCGTGCAGTGGCTGGCGATGCGTTTCGGCTCGGCGCCGAAGCGGATGACGCTCGATATCCGGATCGTGCCGGCCGCGCTCGCGCGCTACCTGGCGCTCAAGCCGGTGCAACGGGCACGCAGCCACGCGGTGCTGCATGCCTATACGGAAGCGATGCTCGGGTCGCTCGAGGAGCGTCACGCGGCCGGCGAGGCCGTCGAACGCGACGCGGAACTCGAACTCGACGAAGACTTTGCTTGATCGTTCGCGCCGGCGCAATGCCGGCGTGCTGCATTACGCGTCGCGGTAGACCTGCGCGAAGCGCTGCGCCTGCACGACACCGTAGTCGCCGGGCGCGTACTGCATCACCCAGTCGCCGGCGACGCCGCGCAGCGTGTCGCCGTTTTCCGAGCGGGCGATCGTGAACGGCTCGTCCATCCGGCGGGCGAGCACGACGGCCGGCCGGTTGCGGTACGCACCCGGTGCGCCGTGTGCGAGTGCCGGATCGGCAGGCAGGTATTTGGCGTTGAAGCGCGCGCGCGACACGACCCAGCGGTCGCCGGTCGAGCCCGTGATCAGCGCGTCGCCCGCGACGTAGCGGTTCGGGCCTTCGAGGCTCATCAGTTCGCCGTCGGCCCCTGCGAAGGAAACGGCGACGGTTTCATCCTTGACGACGCGACGGGCCTGCGGATCGGTACGCAGGTCGATTTGCTTGAGTTCGAGCATGGCGGGAGAGGGCGGGAAAGCTGTAAAAGCCGGGAGCTTATCCCGAATCCGGCGCGCCGTGTGACGCGCCGGTCGCCTGGAGCGGCGCGGCGTCGTTCGGCCCGGGCGGGCGGCACGGCGCCGGCGCGGAGGGCGTCAGGGCTGCGCGGGTGCGCTGGCGGCCGGCGCGGCTGCTGCCTTGCCTTCCTTGCCCTTCGTCTTGCCTTTGCCGCGGTGTTCGCCGCCGTGATGCAGCCAGCTGCGGAACGTCGTGTCGGCCAGTGCCTTCTGGTCGGCCGGGAAGCTCTCGTAGAGCGGTGCAAATGAGTCGGCGAGCTTCTTCGCGCCGTCGGCGTTCGCCTGCGACAGTTCCGCGTACTGCTTCATGTCGTCGAGTGCGGAGACGTCGTGCTTGGCCATCCGTTCGCGATAGAGGCGGCCCATCGTGTCGCCGTTGTCGCGCATCGTGTCGGCAAACGTCTTCCACTGCGGTTCCTGCGCCGACGTGATCTTCAGCTGGTCGTGCAGGTACTTGATACGTTGCTCGACGCGCGCTTCGTGGCGCGCCTCGCGCTGCTCGGCGCTCGGGGCCGAAGCCGCGGCCGTCGTGGCCTGGGCGGGCGCCTGCGGCTGTGCCGGGGTTTGCGCGAACGCGCTGGCTGCAACGGCGAGCGTGGCGAGGGTGAGCGAGATTTTCTTCATGGTTGGCTCTCCGGGGTGGTGTCTTGCGAGCGGGCGCGGCGGCAACTGCCGCAAGCGCGCTTCTCGCGTCGCCTGCTATTAGTAGCACGTTGCGTGCGGCGCAGCAGTGAATGCGACACTTGCTTACATCCGATACGAATCGAAATTGAAAGGTTCGACTCGGCGCCGGGCGATGGCGTTTGGGCGGGCCGGCGTTCGGCGCTATCATCGCGTCACCTTCCACTCAGCCGGCGCGTCGTGCCCCGGCCCAGCCTCATGCGTCCACCCCGCCTCGACCAACTCGACGATCTCGACCGGCAACTCGTCGCGCTGCTGCAGGCCGATGCGCGCGCCAGCGTTGCGGATCTCGCGCGCCAGCTCGACGTTGCGCGCACGACGGTCGTCGCCCGCATCGCGCGGCTCGAGCGCACCAACGTGATCGCCGGCTACAGCGTCCGGCTCGGGCAGGATGTGCTCGACGCGAGCATTTACGCGTACGTCGGCATCATCCTCACGCCGAAGTTCGGCAAGGACGTGTTGCGCAAGCTCGACCGGATGCCCGAGGTGCAGCTGCTGTGTGCGGTGAGCGGCGAGTACGACTACGTCGCGTGGCTGCGCGCGGATTCGCCCGAACGGCTCAACGACCTGCTCGACCAGATCGGCACGCTCGAAGGCGTCGAACGCACGACGACGTCGATCATCCTGTCGCGCAAGATCGATCGAGGGACGATCGGCGGCTGACGTTCAAGCATGGCCTCCGTCGCGCGGTGCGTGTTGCGCCGGCGTATCGGCCGGGCTGTCGGGCTGCGTCGCGCCAGGCGTCTGCACCAGCGGAATCCGCACCGAGATGCGCAACCCGCGCGATTCCGCTTCGTCCGCATACGCGAGCGTGATGCCGGCGCCCATCCGGTCCGCGACGATCTTCACGATCGACAGGCCGAGCCCGGAGCCGATCTGCGCATTGCCCGGCACCCGGTAGAACGGATCGAATACGCGCTCGCGTTCGTGCGGCGCGATGCCCGGCCCGGTATCGGCGATCGTCAAGCACGCGTGCGTGTCCGTGCGTTGCGTCGACAGGTCCACGCGTCCGCCCGGCGGCGTGTAGCGGATCGCGTTGTCGACCAGGTTCATCACGAGCGATACGAGTTCGAGCTCGTCGACGGGCACGGAGGTATCCGGGCCGTCTTCGATGCCGATGTCGATGGCTTTCGCGTCGGCGAGCGGCATCAGGTCTTCCAGCACGCGGCGATAGACCGCATGGACCGACACGTTACCGGGCGGCGCGGCCGGCGCGCTTTGCGCCCGTGCGAGCGCGAGCAGCTGCCCGATCAGGTGGCGGCTGCGGTCGAGCCCGCCGCGCAGCGCGGCGAGCCGTGCGCACGCATCGTCCGGCAGGTCGGCCTCGGC
>NZ_JAAGPE010000501.1:0-4129 GCF_017104605.1 Burkholderia sp. Ac-20384
CCCGCCGCGTCCGCCGGCGCAGCGCCGGGCGCGGCGGGCTGCATGCCCGGCTGCGTCATCGCGAGGCTCGCGAGCTGGTTGAACTGCGACTGCAGCAGGTTCCACCAGCCGGACGGGTCGAAGGCCTGCTGCGCGGCGTCGCCCGCCGCCACATCCGACGCGTCGGCATCCGGTGCCGGCGACGCGTCGCCCGACGCCTGTTTCGCCGCATGCGCGGCCGCGACGGCCGCTTCCTCGGCCGCCGACATCGAGCTCTGCGCGAACGCACCGAACGCACGCAGCGTCGCGAGCGTCGCGCGCTGCACCTCGAGCGCCTGGATCGCGGACTGCAGCATCCCGAGATTGAGCTTCAGCCACTGCTCGACGGCGCGCAGATCGGTGATCCGCTTGTCGAGCTCCTCGACGCTCGTGAGCGGCGCCATCATGTCGGACATGCTCGACAGCGACGGCGGCAGCCCTTGCGTGGCGCCCGGAAACGACGTCATCCCGCCGAACGGCGACATCCGCATCATGTCCCACATGCGGTCCATCATGTCGGCGGGCTTGAAGCCGGCAAAGCCGGCGAAAGGGTTGGAGCCGGAGGCATCGGTCGTCATACGGGCGTCCTGGTTGACTGGGTGAGAGCGAGGCGGCCGCCATGCATCGCGCGAGCCGCGCCTGGATCGATCATAGCGCCAGCGCGTGTCAGAACGGCGCGTCGCCGGGGAACTCGGGCGGGCGACGCTCGCGCAGCGAGCGGATGCCTTCCTGCACGTCGGGCCCGGCAAACCCCATGAATTCGAGCGCGAGCGACGTATCGAAGGTCGGCCCGGCCGTGCGCAGCCAGTTGTTCAATGCGTACTTGGTCCAGCGGATCGCCGACTGCGAACCGTGCGCGAGCCGCTCGGCCACTTCGTAGGCCTTCGGCAGCAGGTCGGCCGGCTCGACCGCGAGCGATACCAGCCCGATCCGCTCGGCCTCCTCGCCGCTCACCGGCTCGCACAGCATCAGGTAGTACTTCGCCTTCGCCATCCCGCACAGCAGCGGCCACACGATCGCCGCGTGGTCGCCTGCCGCGACGCCGAGCCGCGTGTGGCCGTCGATGATGCGCGCATCCTTCGCGGCGATCGAGATGTCGGCGAGCAGCCCGGCGACGAGCCCGGCACCAACGGCCGGGCCATGCATCGCCGAAACGATCGGCTTGCTGCAGTTGATCACGTTGTAGACGAGGTCGCGCGCCTCGCGCCACACGCGGGCGCGCACGTCGAAGTCGTTCGCCATGTCCTCGACGAGCGCGAGATCGCCGCCCGCCGAGAAGCCCTTGCCTTCGCCGCGGATCACCGCGACGCGCGTGTCGGGATCGCGGTCGACGTCGCGCCAGATGTCGGCCAGCTCGCGATGCATGCGCGCGTTCGCGGTCGCGAGGCCGCTGCGGTTCGCGCCCTCGCCGCTCATCACGATGTCGAGCACGCCATGGTCGCGGCGCGTCACCTTCAGTGCTTCGTAACCGCCGTACGCGGCGAGATTGGCCATGCGCTGCTCCTTGCTCGAGGCTCTCGCGCCCCTGAATCGAGTGTAGCCAAGCCCGCGCGGGCAAACATCAGGCGAAACCCGGCGCGCGGGCCGGGCCCGGGTTTCGCGAACGCGGAGCGCTGCGTGCTCCGCGTGACTTACGCCGCGCCGTCGGGCGGGGCGACCGACTGCTCGATCGCGCCGAAGATCGACTTGCCGGCCGTGTCGAACATCTCGATGCGCACGGTATCGCCGTAGCGCATGAATTCGGTCTGCGGCGCGCCGTGCTCGATCGTCTCGAGGCAGCGCTTCTCGGCGATGCAGCAGTAGCCGCGCTTCGCGTCCTTGTTCGACACCGTGCCCGAGCCGACGATCGAGCCGGCGCGCAGGTTGCGCGTCTTCGCCGCATGCGCGACCAGCTGGCCGAAGTGGAACACCATGTCGGTGCCCGCATCGGGCTGGCCGACCTTCTTGCCGTTCCAGTGGACGATCATCGGCCGGTGCACGCGGCCTTCGCGCCATTCGTCGCCGAGCTCGTCGGGCGTCACGGCGACCGGTGCAAATGCGGTGGCCGGCTTGCTCTGGAAGAAACCGAAACCCTTCGCGAGCTCGGCCGGAATCAGGTTGCGCAGCGACACGTCATTCACGAGCGTGACGAGCCGCACGGCCTTCAGCGCTTCGTCGGGCGTCGCGCTCATCCGCACGTCGCCGGTGATCACCGCGACTTCCGCCTCGAAATCGATACCCCATTCCTCGGACGGGCACACGACGTCGTCGCGGGCCCCGAGGAAATCGTCGCTGCCGCCCTGGTACATCAGCGGGTCGGTCCAGAATTCGGGCGGCATCTCCGCGCCGCGCGCGCGGCGCACGAGCTCGACGTGGTTCACGTACGCGGAGCCGTCGGCCCACTGGAACGCTCGCGGCAGCGGCGCCATGCAGTTGGCCGGATCGAACGTGAAGGCATTGCGCGCGCGGCCGTGGTTCAGCGCATCGTACAGGTCGCGCAGCTGCGGCGCGTAGAACGCCCAGTCGTCGAGGACGCGCTGCAGCGTCGGCGCGATCGCGTCGGCGATCGCCGCGGTGTGCAGGTCGCGCGACACGACGATCAGCTGGCCGTCGCGCGTGCCGTCCTTCAGCGAAGCAAGTTTCATAGGGGTGCTCTGGCGGTGTAGTGACGATGGAGGGAATCTATTTTACGATGGTGAATCCCTGCGGCGGGCCGCGATTGTGCGCGCCGTTTTTGCCCCGATTTTTCGATCCGGTTTTTCAGTCCGGTTTTTCAGTCCGGTTTTTCAGCCCGATTCCTGCCGCCTTTTCGCGCACCTGCCGCCCATGCCTGCCAGCCCGCTTCCCGACGACGATCTCGCCGACTCCGACACCGACGACGCCGCTTCCGGCGAGCACGGCGAGAAGGTCCGTTCCGGCATCCAGTCGATCGAGGTCGGCTTCCGCCTGCTCGACGTGCTGACGAGCGAGCCGCGCGCGATGATGCTGCGCGACCTCGCGCAGCGCGCGGGCATGAGTCCTGCGAAGGCGCACCGCTACCTGGTCAGCTTCTCGCGGCTCGGCGTGGTGTCGCAGGATCCCGTCTCGGGCCGCTACGAGCTCGGCGGCTTCGCTCTGCAGATGGGGCTTGCGCGGCTCGCGCGCGTCGACGGCGTGAAGCTCGCGCGGATCGCGCTGACCGAATTCCGCGACCGCCTCGACCAGACGGTCGGCATCGCGGTATGGGGCAACCAGGGGCCGACGATCGTCCACTGGATGGAATCGAGCCACCCGGCGAAGGCGTCGCTGAAGCTCGGCGACGTGATGCCGCTGCTCGGCTCCGCGACGGGGCTGCTGTTCGCCGCGTACCTGCCGCGCAGCAAGACCGCCGCGATGCTCGAGCGCGAGCTCGCCGATACGCGCCGCTCGCCGCATCACGGCGGCCCGCGCACGCTCGACGAGGTCGACGCGGTGCTCGCCGACGTGCGCCAGCACGAGGCCGCGCGCGTCGAGGGGATGCTGCTGCCGACGATCCACGCGTTCTGCATGCCCGTGTTCGATGCGGTCGGCGAACTCGCGCTCGCGATCGTCGCGCTCGGCCAGGAAGGCTCGTTCGACATTGCATGGGGCGGCGAGATCGACACCGCGCTGCGCGCATGCGCGCAGAAACTGTCTTACGAACTCGGCTATAGTCCCGACGCGCGCGACGCCTGACGCATCCGGTACCCGCTCCGTCACGCAGCGCGAACGCGCGGCGCATTCGACAGTCCGATTCCTGTGGCGCGCGCGGCGCGCCCGACGTCATGCGAACGCCCCGATCCTGTTCCGATGCCCATGCAGCCTGCCGACACCCGCCCGAGTCACGCTTTGCCCCGCCACTGGCTGCGCGTGGGCATTGCGCTCGTCGTCGTGCTGGTGCTGCACGCGCTCGCCGCGTTCTGGCTGATGCGCAACCGCGAAGCGTTCACGCCGCCCCCACCCGCCGAAATCCCCGTGCAGATCGAGCTGCTGAAACCGCAACCGATCGAGCGCCAGCCCGCGCCGCCTGCGCCGAAGCCGGTCGAGCAGCCGGCCGCGCCCGCCCCGGCGGCACCGAAGGCCGCCGCACCGAACCCCGCGCCTGGGCCGGGCCTCACGTCAGGTCGGAAGCGCA
>NZ_JAAGPE010000502.1:0-4198 GCF_017104605.1 Burkholderia sp. Ac-20384
GCGCTCGTGCGGCCCGCGGCGGTGCGGCGCGAGGAAGCCGCGCTGCGCGACGAGGCGCGCGCGATCGTCGCCGGGTTCGGCGAGCGGTTGACGCCGCGCATCGATCATCCGGCGCACAGCCTGTCGTATGCGAACCGGCGGCGCGTGGAGATCGGCCGCGCGCTCGCGCTGCATCCGCGCCTGCTGCTGCTCGACGAACCGACGGCGGGGATGAACGAGACGGAAACGGCCGAGATGCTGCAACTGATCCAGTCGCTGAAGGCGCGCGGCCTGACGATCCTGCTGATCGAACACAAGCTCGAACTCGTGATGCGCGTGTCCGACCGCGTGATGGTGCTCGACAACGGCGTGAAGATCGCCGAAGGCGCGCCGCGCGACGTGCGGCATGATCCGCGCGTGATCGAGGCGTACCTCGGCCGCCGGCACGCGGGTGGCGCGCCGGCCGAACGCGCAGCACAGGCGGCCGCATGACCGCACTTTCTTCCGGATCCGAAACGACCATGACCGACGCGCTGCTGAAACTCGAACACCTCGACACGTTCTACGGGCCGGTGCAGGTGCATTTCGACGTGAACTTCGAAGTCGGCCGCGGACAGATCGTCAGCCTGCTCGGCGGCAACGCGAGCGGCAAGTCGACGACGATGAAGCTGATTCTCGGGCTGATGCGGCCGCGTCGCGGCGTCGTGCGTTTCGACGGCGACGATGTGACCGCGCTCGCGACGCCGCAGCGCGTGCGCCGCGGGATCGCGGCCGTGCCCGAGGCGCGGCGGCTGTTCGGCGACATGAGCGTGCGCGAGAACCTGCTGATGGGCGCGTACACGCGTGGCGACCGCGCGGCGGTGGCGGAAGACTACGAGCGCGTGCTCGACCTGTTTCCCCGCGTGCGCGAGCGGCTGACGCAGCGCGCGGGCACGCTGTCGGGCGGCGAGCAGCAGATGCTTGCAATGGCGCGCGCGCTGATGGCGCGGCCGAAGCTGATCTGCATGGACGAGCCGACGATGGGGTTGTCGCCGCTCTACGTCGACAAGGTGCTCGAACTGATCGACGCGATCAACCGGCAGGGCGTGACCGTGTTCATGGTCGAGCAGAACGCGAGCCTCGCGCTGGAGATCGCGCATTACGGGTACGTGCTGCAGACGGGGCGCGTCGTGCTCGAAGGGCCCGCGCAGGCGCTGCTCGACGACGAGCGGGTGCGCGATGCGTATCTCGGCGGGGAGGCGGTGGCGGCGTAGCGGGCGTGGTGGGGCGCAAAAAATTGCGATGCATGCCGGATTGTCAGGTAGATTGGCGCTCAGTCGCCATTACCACCACCGGGAGCGCCGCGCCATGTTGACTTATTCCATTCAGAAGGTCGGCTACGATTTCAAGCAACTGGATCCGCAGGGCGCGACGGATTTCCCGTCGTTCACGCAGGCGTTCGACGCATTCCCGTGGGCGGCGCAGCATGCCGAATGGGACGACAAGCAGGACGGCCCGTTGCCGGCCCTCGTGCTGCAGCATGCCGACGATCAGCGGGAATTGTGGGTAACTGCCCTGAGCGATGCGCACGCGGACGGCTTTCAGCTGAATGCCGTCTCCATGCGGATGAAGAAGGGGCTGTTCGGGATCGGCAAGGGCAAGCTGGAGCAGCAGGTCGACACGATCGACGTCAGGAAGCGTACCGACGTCGATACGTTGTGCCGGCTGTTCTGCGATCGTCAGTACGACGAGCTGGACCGGGAGGTGGCGCGGCACCTGGAGCGCAACCGCTTCGAAGACGACAGCGACGATTGAGCGCCCACTGCGCACGCGCCTGAACCGGCGCAGTCCGTCAAATCATGCCTGCTTTGCGACGCTCCCCGCCGCGCGCGGAAACGTCAGCACCACCGAAAACCCGCCCGCGTCGGGAAACGCAAACCCGACGCGCCCGCCGTGCGCCTTCATCACCTCCTGCACGATTGCGAGCCCGAGGCCCGAGCCGGTGCGCCGCTCGCTGCCGTCCGGCGCGATGCGCACGAACGGTTGCAGCGCGGCGTCCCAGTGCTCGCGCGGAATCCCGCGGCCGTTGTCGGTGACGGTCAGCGTGACCGCATCGTCGACGTTGCGCTGCGTCGCGACCGAGACGACGATGTCGTCCGCATGACCGTGCAGCAGTGCGTTGTGCAGCACGTTCGACAGCGCTTCCTGCAGGCTGATCGCATCGCCGTCGATCCAGGCAAGCGGCGCGTCGCTCGCGAACGCGACGGCGACATCGCGCTCGCCCGCGAGCGGAATCGTGCGGCCGAGCACGTCCTTCGCGAGTGCGACGAGTTCGACGGGTTGCAGCGGCACGGCCTCGGTGCGATGGATCACCATCGCATGATTGAGCAGCTGGCCGGTGAGCCGCCCGACGTCCGAGCAGGTCGCGCGCAGCGCGTCGAGCCGTGCCGCGTGACGCGCGGGATCAGCTTCACCGTCGAGCAGTTCGATCTGTGCGTCGAGTCGTGCGAGCGGTGTGCGCATCTGGTGCGCGGCATCGGCGATGAAGCGCTGCATCGCGTTGATCCGCTCGGCGAGGCGGCGCATCAGCCCGTTGATCGACCCGATGATCGCGTCGATCTCGCTCGGCGTATCGACGGCCACCGGCCGCAGGTCGGCCGGGTCGCGCGCGGCGATGATCGTGCCGATCTGCGCGAGTGGGCGCAGGCCCCGCCGGATCGCGAGGCCGCTCGCGCCGATCGCGAGCACGCTCATCAGCAGGATCAGCGTCCACACCTTGAAACTCATGTCGTTCGTGAGCTGCTGGCGCGCGTTGGTGGTTTGCGCCACCGTCACGAGCGCCCAGCCCGGCGTGCTTTCCTCGGGCATGTAGCGCGCGATGGTCGCGGTGCGGATCCGGTGCCCCTGGTACATCCCGTTCGCGAACGCCGGGCCCTGTTTCGCGGCGGCAAGCGTCGCGGGGCTCGCGAGATCGTTGTAGCCGGCCACGACGATCCCGCGCGAATCGACCACCTTGTAGTAGACGAGGTCGTAGCGCGACAGCGTCGACAGCGCGGCTACCGGCGGATTCAGCGCGAGCACGCCGCCTTGCACGTAGAGGTTTTCCGCGACCTGGATCGATGCGCCCGCAAGCAACTGGTCGTACGCGCGTTCGGCCGCGACGCCCGCGTAGTAGCGCGCGATCGCCGCGAGCGCGAGCGCGCCGGTCGCGACGACGAGCGCGATGAAGAGCAGCGTGCGCCCGAACAGCGTCTTCGGGAACCAGTCAGTGCGCCGCAATCTGATACCCCATCCCGCGCGCGGTACGGATCTCGACGGAGCTGCCCTGCAGCTTCTTGCGCACGCGTGTCACGTACTGCTCGACCGCGTTCGCGGTCGGTTCGTTGCCGAAGCTGAACAGCTGATTCAGCAGTTCGTCCTTCGAGAAGATCCGCTGGGGTCGGCTCGCGAGGATTTCGAGCAGCGCGAATTCCTGGCGCGACAGCGACAGCGGCTGGCCGTCGAGTTCTGCGAGACGGCTGCTGCGGTCGATCACGAGGCCGCCGAGCGTCAGCACGTCGTTCGCGTGGCCGCTGTTGCGGCGCAGGAGCGCCTGCACGCGCGCATCGAGTTCGCGATAGTCGAACGGCTTCACCAGGTAGTCGTCGGCGCCGAGGCCGAGGCCGCTCACGCGGTCGTCGATCGCCGAGCGAGCGGTGACGAGCAGCACGGGCGTCGTGCTGCCCGATGCGCGCAGGTGGCGCAGCACCGTGAAGCCGTCCATGCCGGGCAGGTTCGCATCGAGCACGACGAGGTCGAAGCGCTCGACGCGCAGCAGCCCGTTCGCGGTCGCGCCGTCGGTTTCGAGATCGACGGCATGGCCGAGCCGCGCCAGGCGGCTGCGGATCGCCGCGCCGATTTCGGCATCGTCCTCCACGACGAGAATGCGCATGGTGCCGTTTCGCAGATGGGTGGGTTAGGGGTTTTCCCGAGGCCGGGATGTCAGCATTTTCTCAGACTCGATCGATAACCTGTGTCGAGCCGGACGTTGCAAGGACGGCCATTAATACCAGAACCACAGGAGACGGCAACATGCAGCAGCAAACGGGCGCGACGAACGCGCGGCGCAACACGCCGCCGGCCGGCGCTCGCCGGACTCCCTCCCGCCACCCCGCACACCCCGCCCCGCCCCCCCCACCCGCCCCCAGTCCCACCCCCGCCCCGACGCCCACCCAGCGCTCCCCCCCCCGCCCCCCCCCCC
>NZ_JAAGPE010000503.1:0-4118 GCF_017104605.1 Burkholderia sp. Ac-20384
GCAGCCTGCTCGGCTCGGGCGCGAACGCAGCCGGCGGCACGGCAGGCGCAGTCGGCTCGCTGCTGTCGACGGGCGCCAACGCGACGGCCACGGTCGTCAACGCGGTCGGCACGACGGTGGGCACGGCACTCGGCTCCGCGCCGGGCCTGTCGGTCACGCCGCACTCGGGCAACAGCGCGCCGGGCAACCCGCTCGCACCGGTGTCGTCGCTGCTTCAGTCGCTGACGGGCGCACTGCCGAAGTAACCGGCCGCGCACGCATGGCGGCGCCGGATGGGCCGCCGTGCGCAACGGGGCGCGCAACGCGGCATGACAGCGATGTCATGCCGCGTTGTCTTTGGGGGCCCGCTTTCTTTCGTCGCATGAGTGGCCGCTGCCTGCGCTCGCCGGCCGGCGTGGAATAACCGGTCGCCTCCATCCGTTTACATACCGAATCCCGGCAGCGCCGGCCGGCGGGATAATGGTCGAGACCTGGCCGATCGTCCCGGCCGGTGCCGCCGTGTCGCGATGCCGTGCCAAGGAGAAAGGGTATGAAACGGATACTCGTCGCTGCCGCGCTGACGGCGGCAATCGTGCGGCCGGCCGCCGCGGAACCACCGCGAGCCGGCGACGGAAAACTGGTCGACGAAGCGCACATGACGCTGTACGTGTTCGATCGCGATGCGCCCGGCAAGAGCGCGTGCGACCGCGCGTGCGCGGCCAACTGGCCGCCTGCGCTTGCCGACGCGTACGACAAGGCAACCGGCGAGCTGAGTCTCGTCGCGCGCGACGACGGCAGCAAGCAATGGGCGTACCGCGGGCACCCGCTGTACCGCTGGAAGCAGGATCGCAAGCCCGGCGACGCGGGCGGCGACGGGATCGGCGGCATGTGGCACGTCGCGCGTCCGTGACCGCACGGCGGTGCGCGAGGCATCCTGATGAGCTACGAATCGGATCTGCTGGTGTGGTTGCCGCATCTCACGCGCTATGCGCGCGCGCTGACGGGCGACCGGGCGTGGGCGGACGATCTCGTGCAGGATACGCTCGAGCGTGCGCTGAACCGCCCGCCGCGCGACTGCGGCAACCTGCGCGCATGGCTGCTGACGCTGCTGCGGCACCGCTTCATCGACCAGTTGCGCGCGCGCCACGAGGTCGCGGTCGACGATGCGACGGCGCCGTGGCAGACGATGGCCGCGCCGGCCGGCGAAATCGGCGGCCTGGTGCTGCGCGACGTGCAGCGCGCGCTGTACCGGTTGCCGGTCGAACAGCGCGAGGTGCTGCTGCTGGTCGCGCTCGAGGAATTGAGCTATCGCGATGCCGCGGAGGTGCTCGGCGTCCCGGTGGGCACGGTGATGTCGCGGCTCGCACGGGCACGCGGGCAGATGCGCGCGCTGCTGTCGGACGAGCCGTCGGCGCACGGCACGGCTTCACTACGAGTGATCGGGAAGACATGATGGACGATCCGCACAAGCGTTCGAACGAGCGGGACGACGACGCGTCGGCGCAACTGCTGTCCGCGCTGCTGGACGGCGAGCTGTCCGGGCAAGAGCGTCGCGAGGTGCTCGAGCGCGTGCTGGCCGATCCGCAGGAAGCCGAACGATTCGCGCATTACCGCGCGCAGCGCGATGCGCTGCAGGCGCTGTTCCCGCTGCCGGGCGCCGCACCCGCGCTGTTCGTGCAGCGCCGTACGCCGCGCCGGCGCGGGATTGCCTATGCATTCGCGGGGCTCGCGGCCGGGCTGCTGATCGGCGTCGCGCTGCATGTGGGCTGGGTGACGTTCGGCAGCGAACCGGCGTTCGCCGCGCGCGCGGATGTCGCGTACGCGACGTACGCGGCCGACCGCGACCATCCGGTCGAGGTCGGCGCGGGCGACCCCGAACGTCTCGTCGCGTGGCTGTCCACCCGTGTCGGGCGGCCCGTGCGCGCGCCGTCGCTCGACGAATACGGCTACGTGCTGATCGGCGGCCGGCTGCTCCCCGGCGAAGCGGGGCCGGCCGCGCAGCTCATGTACCAGCGCGCGGACGGCGCGCGCGTGACGCTGTACATGACGGCCTACGACGCACGGCGCCTCGCGCCGCAGGCGATGTCGGCCGGCGACCGCTACACGTATTTCTGGTCGGATCGCGGGATGGGCTACGCGTTGTCCGGCCAGGGCGACGAGCGGCGCCTGCGCGAACTCGCGATCGACGCATGCGGCGACCTCGGCGGCCCGACCGACGCGTGGAAGGGGTGACGCGCGCGGCGCCGGTACGGAGCAGGCGATGAAGACGACGATGACGAAGGGGCTCGTGCCGATGCTGGTGCTGGTGGCGCTCACCGCGGGCAGCGCGCTTGCGCGGGCGGACGGCGACGCGCCGGTGCGCGTGCCCGTCGACGCCGACGGCGTGCAGCGAGTGGCGATCGTCGGCGGCAGCTATTTCTTCCGACCGAACCACGTGATCGTGCGGGCGCACGTGCCGGTCGAGCTGACCGTGTCGGCCGAGCCCGGCCTGGTGCCGCACAGCTTCGAAATCGACGCGCCGCAGGCCGGCATCGCGGTGCACACCGAGCTCGCCACGACACCGAAGACGTTTCGCTTCACGCCGGCGCAGCCGGGCCGGTTCGCCTACTATTGCACGCATCGGCTGCTGTTTTTCAGGAGCCATCGCGAGCGCGGGATGGAAGGCGTGCTCGATGTCGAGGCGGCGCCGTGATCGCCGCGTTGCTGGCCGCGAGCCTGATAGGAGCGAGCATGACCGCCGATCCCGTGACTGTCGCGCAGGCGCATTTCGACCACGTCCGCTCGTACCGCGCGACGATCCGCTCGTCCGCGCGCAGCGGCGAGCACACTGAAATCCGCTACGCGTACCTGAAACCGGGCTTCGTCCGGATGGATTTCGTGTCGCCGCATCACGGCGCGGTGCTCGCCTACGATCCCGGCGACGGCAAGGTCCGGCTGCGCCCGTTCGGCGCGCATGCACCGCCCGCGCTGACGCTGTCGCCGTCCAATCCGCTCGTGCGCGACCGCAGCGGCCACCGCGTCGACCGGTCGGACGTCGGCGAACTGCTGCGCAACGTCCATGCGCTGCAGGAAGGCGGCGCGACGGTGACGGAAGGCGAGGAGGCCGTCGGCGGCCGGACCGCACTGCGCGTGTCGGTCACGGGCGCACCCGCGCACGTCGTCGACGGCGTGCATCGCTACCGGCTGTGGCTGGATACCGAGGACGGCTTTCCGCTGAAGGTCGTCAGCTTCGCGGACGATGACGACGTGCCGCTCGAAACCGTGACGCTCGACGACGTCGAGATCGACGTCGCGTTTCCCGAACGCTTCTTCGCGCCCTGAGCGGTGCGCTGACTCATGCCCGTGACGGGCATGCCGGAGGCTGCATGGCGGAATACCAGTTCTCGACGACCTGGCGCGTGGACGCGCCGCTCGCGGTGGTGTGGGACGCGATCTACCAGGTCGACCGCTGGCCCGACTGGTGGAAGGGCGCCGTGAGCACCGTCGAGATCGAGCCGGGCGATGCGCGCGGCGTCGGCGCGCTGCACCGGTACACGTGGAAGGGGGCGCTGCCGTACCGGCTGACCTTCGACATGCGCGTGCGGCGCGTCGAGCCGCCGCACGCGCTCGAAGGCCGTGCGAGCGGCGCGATCGAAGGCGACGGATGCTGGTCGTTCATCGCCGATGGCGCACGCACGATCGTGCGCTACGACTGGCACATCAGCACGCACGTGCGCTGGATGAACCGGCTGGAGCCGCTCGGTCGCCCGCTGTTCCGATGGAACCACGACGTCGTGATGCGCGAAGGCGCGAAGGGGCTCGCGCGGCTGCTGGGCGCGGCGGTCGAGACGGAGGGCCGGACGTTCCGGCCGTTGTCGGATGCGGGCTGCGCCGATGCCTGAACGCGTGTGAACGCGAGCAAAAGCGCGTAGCGGCGTACCGCGCCGCTCAGCGCGCGTACGCCATGACCGCGCCATCCACCACCAGTGCGACACGTTCGCCGACGGCCGGACACCGGTGCCCCGGCACGCGTGCGCGCACGGCACGCCGCAGCAGGCATTCGACGCATGCAGACCACCGCGACGGCTGCCCCCAACCACGCTTGACAGCGCAAAAGCCGTTTCGTAGCATCCGCCTGCTTCATCCCTGAACCCTCATCG
>NZ_JAAGPE010000504.1:0-4116 GCF_017104605.1 Burkholderia sp. Ac-20384
TTTCCTCTTACGGCGAACCGTCTGGATCATCAGCCCAGCCGCAGGACTTCGCCACTCCGTCCTCCAGGCAACACGTCGCTCAACGTCCGGTCCGCGACTCTCCGCAACCCATCGCTTCGTCCAGCCGCAATACCTTGCCACTCGCTGGCTCAAGCGCTGTCCAATCGCAAGCAACTTATGCTTCGGACGCTACAGGAAGCCGGCAAACGTATCAGGAACATACAAGCGCTCTAAATATATTCTTTCGCGACAAACCGCGAGCGGGGTTCGAAACACTATCCGTAGAAAAGAAACTGGAAACCGTTAACAACTTCACGCCATCGCAGAAGCGCCAAAATGTAAGCCCAACGTATCTGCCAAACCTACGCCACCAGATTCGAACGGCCCTCCGAAAACAGGGTCTTCTGCCACCAAGCACTATTCCCCGCTCGAACGCGGAACGCCCCGCAGATGAGCGGGCCGCCTTAGAGATGATCACTCTCGAAAACCGAAAGGTCATTCTAGGCGGTTTCATGAGTGATCTGCGGAAACACGGCTCTTCGATTACTCTCTTTAAGCGCATGACACCAGAACAGCGCCAATTTCACATTGATAGATATCTGCTAAACAAGGGCACCACCCTCAAAAACGGATTGCCAAACGTACTGAAAGAGCTCGGACAATCCGGAACCGAGCAGTAACCTCGACGCGACCTTCCACGAAACAGGGTTGCTCGTCAACCCTGTTTCAACTTCCACCCTCCGTATTGCCCGTCGCCATTCAGAACAGTTTTGTCTAAAAACGCACCCCGTCGTTAATACAAGGGATGATCAATTTTTCTACGCAAAAGAAACATTCCCGTCGATTACGCGCGCGATCCACAAACGACTACTTCTTCGGGCGGCGGCACTGGTTCAACCTCTTCCTCAACCTCCACTAGGCGGAACTCTATCGAGCTGGCCGGGCTTGGCGGACTATATCTTCGGCTAGCGAAAGCCGGAAATTCGCAAACCCAAGAAGTTCAGATCCTCGACAACGGTGAAAATTGAATAATTTTTCCAATTCGATGACCCATGCCAAAAACGCTCCCACTTTCATTAAGGAATTCAATACATAAATCGATGGCAGCAACTCCAAGGTTAAGGCGCAGCAAGACAAGTTCGTCATGGTGAAAATGACCTTACCCCTTCGAGTAGACCATTCGTAAGTTAGTGAGCTCGCCGATTGAGGCTGGCCCAATTTCCGTCCCAGTCTTAGCTGGAAAATTCCGGCTCTTCGGGGCGGGCCGAATCGGCCCGATCGGTGCACTGGCGTGCGTATTTCGGGGAACGTGATCAGCGATTTCGGTTGAACGTGATCAGTGGTTCCGATTGATGGTGATCGGCCGTTTCGGTCGAAGGTGATCGCTGATCACCGGTTTCCGAAACGAGCGATCATCTTGCCGAAACGGGTGATCACGTTCCCGGAATGAGTGATCAGCGAACCGAAACAGCTGATCACGCGACCGAAACGGGATAGCCGTTCCGGCTCGGCGGTGGTGTTGCGCATGTGATCAACGACGGGCGTTAGCCTTGATCCTTTTTAGGGGACAGGTTGATGCCGGCACATCGGATGAGCATGCGCAAACTGAAGGAAGTACTGCGGCTGAAGTGGGCGTGCGGCCTGTCGCACCGCCAGATCAGCCGCGCGATCGGCATCAGCGTCGGCGCCATCTCGGCATACGCCGCCCGCGCGAGCGCGGCGGGCCTCGACTGGGCTACCGTCGAACCGCTCGCCGACGACGAGCTCGAGATCAGGTTGGACCTGCCGGAGGAAACCGCGGTCCCGACCCGCCGGGTCGAACCGGATTACGCGGCGATGCACCGCGACCTGCGCCGCAAGGGCGTGACGCTGCAACTGCTCTGGGAGGAGTACGTCGAGGCTCACCCAGGCCAACGCACCTATCGCTATACGCAGTTCTGCCAGCAGTACAAGGACTGGGCTGCGGCGCTGAAGCGCTCGATGCGCCAGCAACACCGCGCCGGCGAGAAGCTGTTCGCCGACTTCGCCGGGCAAACCGTGCCGATCCTCGGCCGCGACGGCGGCGTCGCGTTCAAGGCCCACGTGTTCGTGGCCGTTCTCGGCGCCTCGAACTACACCTATGCATGTGCGACGCGTTCCGAGACCATGCCCGACTGGATCGGCAGCCTGATCGACGCGTTGGAATTCTACGGCGGCGTTCCCGAGTTGCTGGTGCCCGACAACCCCAAGGCATTGATCGCCAAGGCGGATCGCTGCGAACCGGTGCTGGGCAACACCACGCAGGACTTCGTGAACCACTACGCGACCGCCATGTTGCCAGCGCGTCCGCGCAAGCCGCAGGACAAGGCGAAGGTCGAGGTCGGCGTGCAGATCGTCGAGCGCTGGATCCTCGCACGGCTGCGCAACCATCGCTTCTACAGCCTGGCCGAACTGAACAAGGCGATCGGCAAGCTGATTGCCGACCTGAACCGGCGTCCGTTCAAAAAGCTCGAGGGCAACCGTCACGAATGGTTCGAGCGGCTCGACCGACCAGCGCTACGCCCGCTGCCGGCCCGCCGCTACGAGATCGCGACCTTCGTGAAGTGCCGCGTCAACATCGACTACCACGTCGAAGTCGACCATCACTATTACAGCGTCCCGCACAGCCTCGTACGCCAAGAAGTCTACGCCCGCGTGACGCGCCACGGCGTCGAGATCCTGCATCGCGGCAAGCGCGTCGCCGCCCACGCTCGCAGCCGACTCCGGAACAAGCATACGACGTTGCCCGAGCACATGCCGGCGGCGCACCGCGCCCACATGGAATGGACGCCCGGGAGATTACTGAACTGGGGCGCGTCCGTCGGTCCCGGTGCCGAGGCGATCGTCAAACACCTGCTGACCAACCGGCCTCACCCCGAGATGGGATATCGAGCGTGTCTCGGACTGCTGTCGCTCTCGCGCAAGTACGGCAAGGAACGGCTGGAAGCCGCCTGCCAGCGGGCGCTCGTGATCGGCTCACCGACCCGCCGCTCCGTGCTGTCGATCCTCGAATCCGGCCTGGACCGACAGCCGATGCTCCTGATTCCGCCCACCGAATGGCATTCGCCCGATCACGAGAACGTGCGCGGGCCCGAGTATTACCACTGACCCAAGGAGGTCGCGATGTTGATGCAGCAAACCTTAACCCAGCTCAAGTCCCTGAAGCTCGACGGCATGGCCCGCGCGTTCGAGGAACAAGCGGCGTTGACCGCCAGCACCAGCCTGTCGTTCGAAGAGCGCTTCGGCATGGTCGTCGAGCGCGAGCTCGCCTGGCGCGATACTCGGCGGCTCGAACGGCTGCTGAAGTCTGCGAAACTCAAGAATCCCCAGGCCTGCATCGAGGACATCGAATACCGGCAGAGCCGCGGCATCGACAAGAGCGTCGTCGCCGCACTTGCTGGTTGCGACTGGATCCGTAATGCACAAAACCTCATCCTGACGGGGCCGACCGGAGCAGGCAAGACGTGGATTGCGTGCGCGTTCGGTCAGCAGGCCTGCCGACAAGGCTTCTCCGTGATGTACGTCCGCGTTGCCCGGCTGTTCGAGGAATTGAAGATCGCCCACGGCGACGGCAGCTTCACGCGGCGGCTCGCGCAGCTCGCCAAGATGGACGTTCTGCTGCTCGACGACTGGGGGCTGCAGGATCTCGATCAGGGTGCCCGAAACGATCTGCTCGAAGTGCTCGACGATCGCGTTGGCACGCGCTCCACGATCATTACCAGCCAACTGCCATTGGAACACTGGCACGCTTGGCTTCAGGACCCGACGCTCGCCGACGCGATCCTCGACCGGCTCGTCCATCAGGCCCACAAGCTGCCGTTGAAGGGCGAGTCGATGCGAAAGACCAACGCCAAGCAGTCCTCCGCATCCTGATCGTGATCACCTTCGCTATAATCCATTGACCGCGCAACACCACCTTCCAAACTGATCACGTTCGCCGAAACGGCTGATCACCATCACCGAAATCCGCACGCTGGAACTGCAGGCTGGAATGCCGGCGCAGCATGGCTCGCGCAAAGGTTCGGCTGCCGCCTACAGTCTGAAGAGTGTCCGTCAGCAAGAGCGAGCCGTGGCTGAGCAGTCTGAGCGAACCTATCA
>NZ_JAAGPE010000505.1:0-4111 GCF_017104605.1 Burkholderia sp. Ac-20384
CCGAGCGGCCTCATAGCTCACTCGGCTATCTGACGCCGGTGCAGTTCGCCTTGGCGCACGATGCAAAGCAGCAGTTTTTAACCTTGGACTCTAACTGCAGTCCGGACTAAAACCGGGGGCAGGTCACTACCTCTAGGGAAATATAGTCCTTCCTGCTTGACTGTACTTGCGCTGCCGTACGTCCGTATTGAAGATACTTTGCCAGCACGCCGACAATTCGAACATCCAGTGCGATAACGTCGTCGGACAGGCCCGTCGAAATCATGAAGTCCGAGGCGCTCTTCAACTTGAAGAATCTGCAACGGTCGATAAGCGTGTCACGGAGTTCGTCACGAGGCATTTGACCGGATAGGCCGGTAAGCAAGACGACCTCCGCCTTGTGGACGATAGTTCGCGTCTCGACCATTTGCCGAAGGGTATCCGCTGCTTTGTTGGGAAATCGCGTAGCCTTGTACTGCTCGAGCAGCTCGGCCATATATGCTCTGTCGTATCGCTGTCGGCTCCAAACGCGCAACCCGGTGCTCGCGCCAAACTGCTGTAGCAATTTGGGATCGGAAGCGATGAACTCCATCCCTTTCGAGGAACCCATAACGCAGACCTGCGATACGAGTCGATGCCAGGCGACCGCGCTCGAAGGTCGCTGACCGGATCGCAAACGCACCGGCATCCGTACACTATTACGTAGGGTGTGTATGAGCAAGTGAAGAATCCGGCGCCCTTCTACGGAGATCTCGGTCCGCCCTCCATTCTCGAATATGAGCATCGTCGACTTCCCGTATCGTTGCTTTTCACTTCGTCCGGAGGGCGAGACCTCAATGGCCAAACCTTGGTACGAACGCTGCCCGTCGTTTGCCGACATGCATACCAACTGGCCTTGCTTGGGTTACGCGGATGATCGCTTCTGCTCTCTTACAGCCAACTCGCGCTCGATATCATCGCGAGCGTAGAGGCGCTGATTTCCGACCGGACTGAGATATGAACGGGCGTTCTCCCGAACTTGTCCAGCAAAGAACTTGCTGCCGCCAACCAGTTGCGTAACCTCGGCAGAAAAGAGCAACTTCAGCCCTGTCCTACTTTCAAAATCGGACCGAATCTTTTCACGCTGCTGCAGCTTCGGAACTTCCGCCAATAAAAGATTGATCTTGTGCCGGCACTTTTCCTCGAAGATAGTCTGGGCCTCAGCACACGCGGCCAGGACCGCATCTGGGTCGGCCGCCGCACCGACTACGTAACTGGGGAAGTGCTTCTCGATGATCCGTAACACGTAGGCTTCGAACTCATCCAACAGTCCAAACGGACCCAGCGTCTCAACATATACGGCGATGGCGTTCATCGCGGGCGTTTCGTCGAATGTCAGCCCTAAGGCGAGCAACCGATCCTCTTTGTCCCGGCGCATCCGCTTCTCATGCCTCTTAAGTGCCCGGTTCTCTGAATGTGTGCGCTGCAGAAGCGCATTGTCCTCCTCCTGGACGATTCTCTCGGTGGTAAGCAGAACACTGACGTCGATCCTGACGGGTGTGACAACGATAGTTTGATCGACCCAGTACGCGTCCTCCGGTACCTCGTCGCGCCCCCCTTCGAATACGGTTATATCACCGTCTGCAATCGCGAACGCGCGGTCGTACAATTCCGCCAGTTGCTCACGAGGCCGACGTGCTTCAATTGCGCCGACAAGTATCCCGTCATGCCAAAAGGCGACTTTTTTGCGCGAACGCGCGAGCGCGACCAACAGTTCGTCAGAAAATTCAGGGCGCTTGACTTCGACAAATGCAGCAACGCTCCGAGGGTCGATTGGCGACATTCCAAACGCCCCAGACGCATCGCGATCCGCGAAGAGTCCACGCGGTCCGGCAGCCGTCGCCTTGATGACGACCCCGTTATCGAGTGACCCATCCGTGTAGCAAAGCAGGTAGTAGTCGCACGAACCGCCATCAAATACGACTAGCCCGTCAGTGTCAAAGTCGTAGAGCCGCCAAGGGCCTTCAACTGAAGTGATGCAATTTTCCATTTGCTTTACCAGATCCCCGAAATTTTTGGGAGTATCCATCGAACCGCAGTTAGATCTTTGCTCGTAGGGTTGTGAGTCGGGCCACCAATGCAACGGCTTCGTCTTTGCTCAGATCCGGGAACAAATCGGGCAGATAGGCCAGTCGCAATTGTATTTCCCCTCGCGCCCCGATCTCACTTGCTGCGACAGCCACGTTTTTCAGCACATGGTCAAGACCTTCGTCCAGGGTCCAGAACTGCACGTGCAGAGGAATGGGAGATTTGCGCGCCTCAATCCTGATCGACTCCAAGAGCGGTATAAGATGGATATCGCTGAGCACGTTGTAAGTCTTATCAGCCCCGTGCGGCTTCTTGATCAACTGGCTTGGCTTGATCACGTCGCGTGCAAGATCATTCCCGTAAAGGCATGCCATCAGCAGCATCAGCGCGGCGTCCCCATTTTGCAAGCACAAGTCTTCAGCGATGTCTCGCAGTTTTTCTTCAACGGCCCTCCGCTTCGGGGGGGCGATCTTCTGGACGACCAGGGACGCGCCGCGCACAAGCAATTGCGCTCGCCCGACCTCGCTGACTTCCTGCATGCCGGTGAAGGTCTCGACAAATACACCGGCCATATAGGTGAGAAGTAGGGAGTCAGTAGTCGCGAACTCAAAGAACGCGTCCAAAGCTCTGGCTTCCTTGGTAAGCCCGATAAACAGTTCGTCTGCGCTGGGTTTGCGTCCGTGCTCGCCTTCAATCAGCGAGAAAAGAGGCGTGACTGAATGAAATGGCTTGTCGATCGCCCGCAGCCGCTCCAGCATCGCGAGTTCTTTGGTGCCTTTCTGTCGCTTGCCCGCGTTGGCATCTTTGACGACCGACACCACGTTGCGATCGAGAAAAACGAGTGTTTCGGTCTGATTAGGTGTACTCATGTGCAATCGCTCCCGGACATCACGGCTTTTCCTCGTTTTCCATGGCGAGTCAACGGTGCCGGGAGGCATGGCGACCAGCGGCAATATGTTCGTCGGCCTCATTTTTGGGAACGTGCGCGGACACGTTGGCCCACTCCGGCGCGGCCATACTTCAAACTCCTGGCATTACGACTCGCGTTGAACGTCAAGTCTGGCACGTGCCGTCGCGATAGATTGGTGCAGCCTGCATCCGCTCCTGCAACTGCCGTGACGACCAGCGCTCGAGACGACAGAGCTCAATGTAGAAGTCGCGCTTGAGCGGGTCGTCGACGGACATCAACATCTTCAGATGGGTCCAGCTCAATTCTCTCCGCAGCGCGGAGAGAATTGACTCATCGGGAAACACCTCGACCGCGCAGATCCAGTGACGCAATTGCTGCTCGCTCCAACCTCGGCCGTACTCGCATCTCAGCCGCAGCGCGAGCGCTGGGAAGATCCGTTGGCCGTAGCCTACGCGCTCACCGCCCAGCACATCGTCTCGAATCCGACGACCAACCGGCCAAAAAACGAAGGGCAGTTCAGCGTTGACGTCCGCGGCCACCCGAGCGCGCACCGAATCAATCATGCGACGGATGTCAATCAATAGTGATGCGGGGACGAGTTCGGTCATCTGGTCAGGAACGGAGGAATTGACGGGCCAGTGCGTGCCAATAGGGGCCACGTTACCGGAATCTCGGCACCGGCGGAACCCTGCTGGGCGCTCCCCCAAATTCTCTCCGCACCGCGGAGAGAATTCAGCCACCGGCCCGCCGAGGCCCTAGCCTGTCACCGCGCGAAATGTGGGCGCTCGCAATTGAGCTTCGGCACCGTCAGAGACAAAGCCGCCCCTCCAGTCGCCCCGCGCGGATCGGCGAACCTCCAGGACCGCGTGCGACGCAATGCCGAATGAACCCGCCCACCGGCACGTCGTCGCCCGCGCCAGAAATACATCGGCGCCGGAACGGTAACGGGACCGCTTTTCGATCGCCGCGGTGGGAGCGCTCAATTCCCTAGGGCTAGCGCCCCGCACGTGGGGGCTTCGCCTATGTCCCGAAATGAAGGGTAACATAGCCCTTTATATGAACGCCTCCCGTTTGCGAAGGGTTTTCGTGTGCTCTGACTACGACAGGATGGGTTGCAGCTTTATATCCGGGCTTGTTGCAGCCTGATACGCTGCG
>NZ_JAAGPE010000506.1:0-3833 GCF_017104605.1 Burkholderia sp. Ac-20384
CGGCGCGGCGCGAGCCGGGCAAGCAGCGCTGGCTGTGGGTGCTGTCCGACGGACGCACACGCGAGATGCCCGCAAAACCCGCGGCGGCCGATCACGTCGTGTTCGTCGACTTCGACGATGCGGCCGTGCGGATCGGGCAGGGCGCGCGGCTGGCCGCGGCGTGGGGCGCACAGTGGGTGACGGCCGACGCGCTATGCACGGGCCGCGCCGGCTGATGGCGGGCCGGCCGTGCGCTATGATCGCCGCTTCTGCTTCAATCCATTGGAACAACCCGCCATGCAAGTACTGGTCGATGCCGACGCGTGTCCCGCCGTCATCAAGGACATGCTGTTTCGCGCCGCGCGTCGTGCCGAAATCTGCGTGACGCTGGTCGCGAACCAGTTTCTGCGCACGCCGCCGTCGCCGTTCATCAAGGCGGTGCAGGTGCCGGCCGGCTTCGACGTGGCCGATGCGCGCATCGTCGAGCTGGTGGAAGCGGGCGACCTCGTGATCACCGCCGACATCCCGCTGGCCGCCGCCGTGCTCGACAAGGGCGCGCATGCGCTCGACCCGCGCGGCAACTGGTTCAGTCGCGAGAACATCGAGGAACGCCTGTCGACGCGCGCGATGATGGATCAGTTGCGCAGCGCGGGGATCGACACGGGCGGGCCGGCGCCGTTCAGCGCGCGCGACGGCAAGGCGTTTGCGTCGCAGTTCGACCGGTTTCTGGCGCGGCACGGCAAGCCTTGAAGTTGGGTCGGGACGACCGCGTGCCGTAATCGTCCTGCGAGCGGCGACACGCGCACGCGGCATGCGCCACATCACCGAATCCGCATTGAATCGCGCTCATCTCCCCTGCGGGGATGCAGATTTGTGCCTTCGCTGCTATCGTGGCGCAAACCACAACCCAGCAAAGGAGCGCACGCGTGTCACCGACCCAACTTCTCGTTCCGACCTTCACCCACATGCTGCGCGCGCAGACCGCGTGGCTCGACAAGGCCGTCGCACACCGGCAGGCCGCGGGCGACGCGCCCGATGCGGCGATGACGCTGAGGCTCGCGCCCGACATGTATCCGCTCGCGGCACAGGTGCGCTTCTCGTGCTTCCAGGCGATGGAGCCCATCCACCGTCTGCGTGGCGAGCCGGTACCGGCGTCGCTGCTGGCCTTGCGCGAGGCGGGGTGGAATGCGGATGCGCAGCCCGGCACGCTCGCCGACGCGCAAGCGATCATCGCCGGCACGCTGACCTTTCTCGGTGAACTCGCACCGGATGCGCTCGATGGCGGTACCGCACTGCCGATCGCGCTTGAAATGCCGAACGGGATCGCGTTCGACATGACGGGCGAACAATACGCGCGCGACTGGGCGCTGCCGCAGTTCTACTTCCACGCGATCGCCGCATACGCGATCCTGCGCCACCACGGCGTCGAACTCGGCAAGGCCGACTACGTGCCGCACATGCTCGCGTACGTCCGGCCGGGCACGATTCCGCAAGGGTGAGCCGGCAGGCGCCGAGCGACTTCGAAGCGACTTGATGCGGGCACTCTTCATCTGCAGCCGCAACCGGCTGCGCAGCCCGACGGCCGAAGCGGTATTCGCCGCTTGGCCGGACGTCGAAACCGACTCGGCGGGCCTCGCGCCCGATGCGGATACGCGCCTGTCCGCCGAGCAGCTCGACTGGGCCGAAGTCGTGTTCGTGATGGAGCGGGCGCACAAGGCGCGGCTGGCGGCGCAATTCGGTGCGCATCTGCGGCACAAGAAAATCGTGTGCCTCGACATTCCCGACCGTTACACCTACATGCAGCCCGAGCTCGTCACGCTGCTCGAGCGCAAGGCCGGCCCGTTCCTGCGCGTGTGAACGGCATGGCCGAAGTGGACGTCAGCGTAGCCGGCCGTTCGCGATCACCGAAAAGCAGTCGAGACGCAGCAGCTCGATGATCTTGCGCGTCGGCACGCTTGCACGAAGCGTGTCGAGCCGGTCGACGGTGAACCACTTGCAGCGGGCGATCTCGTTGCTCGCGCGCGGCGTCAGGTGAGCCGGCACGTCGGCCACGAACACGTGATGGAGTTTCGTCAGCCCGCCAAACTGCACCGCGTAGTCGAGTGCGAGCCCCTCCAGCCGCGTTTCCTCGGCGAGCTCCCGCAGTGCAGCATCGAGCGGCGTCTCGCCACGGCGGATCGTGCCGCCTGGCAGCGACCAGCGCGACGCGGTGCGGGCGACCAGCAGCACGCTGCTGCGCTGACGGCACACGATCGTGGCGCGTTCCTTGATGACGGCGAGAGTGTCCAGCCCGGTACTCATGTTCGGCAAAACAGGTGCTGAATCGTGGAGAAAATGCGCGTCGGCGGCGTGTTACCCGGCGGCGGGCCGCGACGGTGTACAGGCAGCCGCATCGATCCTACCGGCCGTTCGTGACAGTTCCATGCACGGCGTCGGGCGACGCGCGCCGCATTACGCGTGCGTATAGATCCCGCTGCGGGTCGGTTTTGCGTGGCGCGGCTGGCGGCGCTTGTGAACGGCGCGCCGATGGTGGGGCGACGGCGGCGCCGCGTGCCGGTGCGCGGGCCGTGCGGTCGGCGCTGCGTCCGGCATCCCGGTCTGTCCTTCGCCGAAGTGGAACGTCTGGGTTTGCGCGTGTCCGACGCCCAGCGTCGACGCCAGCACGAAGGCCGCCAGCAGCATCCGTTTCATGAATAATCCGTCCGATTTTTTTGAGATGAAGATTGCCCGCCAGCTTAGCGAAAGGCGGGATGCCACCGCAACCGGCCCGTGTTCGGTGTCGCCCCCACTTGCGCACCACGGCGTCTTCCGCTTCGCCTCAGGGTGCCGCCGGGGTTGACAACACAATTCCTGAGTGTGAATATAAATTCACGCACAGGAATTATTCGTCGAATCCGGAAGGTCGCGCCACAGGCGCCGGGCCTGCCGGAACCGGCAGTCCGATCAACCGGAACCAGGAGCGGGACGCATGGCGGAACACGAGCAGCAGGGCGCGCTGGCGGGATTGCGCATCATCGATCTGTCGCGGGTGCTGGGCGGCCCGTACGCCACGCAGATCCTCGCCGACCACGGCGCGGAGGTGATCAAGGTCGAACCGCCATCCGGCGACGAAACGCGCACGTGGGGCCCGCCGTTCGACGGCGATACCGCGTCGTACTTCCTCGGCGTGAACCGCAACAAGCTCGGCATCGCGCTCGACCTGACGCAACCGGCCGACCGCGAGCGGCTGCTTGGCCTGCTCGAACATGCGGACGCCATCGTCGAGAACTTCAAGATCGGCACGATGGAGCGCTGGGGGCTCGGCTTCGACGCGCTGCACGCGCGGTTTCCGCGCCTCGTCCATTGCCGCGTGTCGGGCTTCGGTGCGGACGGCCCGCTCGGCGGGCTGCCCGGCTATGACGCGGCGGTGCAGGCGATCGCGGGGCTGATGAGCGTCAATGGCGAAGCGGGGGGCGCGCCGCTGCGGGTCGGCGTGCCGATCGTCGATCTCGTGACCGGGCTGAACGCGGCGCTCGGCGTGCTGATGGCGCTGCGCGAGCGCGACGCGAGCGGCCGCGGCCAGTTCGTCGAATCGACGCTGTTCGACTGCGCGCTGTCGATCCTGCATCCGCATACGCCGAACTTCTTCCATTCGGGGAATGCGCCCGTGCGCACCGGCAACGCGCATCCGAACATCACGCCGTACGACAGCTTTCCGACGGCGAGCGTCGACATCTTTCTGGCGGTCGGCAACAACGGGCAGTTCGCGGGGCTGTGCGACGTGCTCGGCACGCGCGACTGGCTCGACGATCCGCGTTTCGCGGACAACCGCGCGCGCAGCGCGAACCGCGCCGCACTGCGCACGCTGCTCGAAA
>NZ_JAAGPE010000051.1:0-46486 GCF_017104605.1 Burkholderia sp. Ac-20384
GGAACTTCGTGTTTCTCAGCAGCGCTGCGTTTTCAGCAGCAGAGAAGCGAGATTATGAACCGTGTTTCGCATTTCGTCAACAACTTTTTTCACTACATCGTTGCGACTGCGGGGCTCAACTTCCAGGTCAGTTGCGCGCTACAGACTGCAGCACACCACCAACCCTGCTTCCCTCTTCCGCGCCGTGTTTCCGTTAGCGCGAAAGAGGCGTGATTGTAGGCAGCCTCCTCGATCTGCGCAAGGGGTTTCTCAAAAAATATAAGGCTCCGCACGCTTCCGCGTGCGGAGCCTTATATAGAAGCAGCCGAACCGTCAGGCCGCGCGTACCTGGCGCGCGACGATCTCCATATAGTGATCGAGGTCCGGCGTCACCTTGCCCTCTTCCTTTGCCGTATCGTCCCAGCGGCGCAAACGCAGCGCGTCCTCCGCGAACGGGCGCTGCAGGAACGCCGCCGTCTCCTCTTCACTGAAGATGCCGCCCTGCAGCCCGAGGCTGCGCACCGAGTCCGGCGACAGGCTCTCGAAGTAGCCGGCGTCCGTGCGGCACAGGCAGCGCTTCGCGTCGACGTGCAGCCGGATCGGCTCCAGCACCGCGTCGGAGAACAACGGCCGCAGGAACGGCAGCACGTAATACTGATGCAGATCGTCGATCCCGCGCGCGCTCGGCGTCTCGCCCTGGCGATTCAGCAGATGCCCGAGATCGTGCAGGAACGCTGCCGCGACCAGCGCTTCGTCAGCCCCCGCCTCTTCCGCCAGCAATCCGCTCTGCAATGCGTGCTCGAGCTGCGTGACCGGCTCGCCGCTATAGGCCACATGGCCATGCTCGCGATACAGCCCGTGGATCTCTTCCACCGTCAATGCCATTCACTCACTCCCAAGGCAGCGAAAACGTCTTCAGGTTCGTGAAGCTCTTCATCGCCTCCTGAACGCCTTCCTTGTAACCGAGCCCCGAATCCTTGATCCCGCCGAACGGCGACAGCTCGATCCGGTATCCGGGCACTTCCCATACATTCACCGTGCCGACGTTCAACTCGTTCACGAACCGCACGACCGCCGCCGTGCTGTCCGTACAGACGCCCGACGACAACCCGAACGCCGTCCCGTTGCTGATCCGGATCGCGTCGTCGATCGTGTCGAACGTGATCACCGGCGATACAGGGCCGAAGGTCTCCTCGCGCACGATCGTCATCGACGGATCGACGTTGTCGAGCACGGTTGGCGCATACAGCGCACCGCGCCGCACGTTGCCGGTCAGCAGGCGCGCGCCCTGCGCAACCGCCTCAGCCACTCGCGCCTCGAACAGCCGCGCCGCTTCCTCGTCGATCACCGTGCCCATTTCGTTCGCGGGATCGAACGGATCGCCGTACTTCCATGCCCGCGTCTTCTCGACGAGCAACTCGGTGAACGCGGGCGCGATCGAGCGCTGCACCAGCATCCGCTTGACGGCCGTGCAGCGCTGGCCCGAATTCCGGTACGAGCCGAGCACCGCCAGCGACGTCGCGCGGTCGAGATCGGCATCGTCGAGGACGATCAGCGGATCGTTGCCGCCCAGCTCCAGCACGATGCGGCGGTAGCCGGCCCGCGCGGCAATCGCCTTGCCGATCGCCACACCACCCGTAAAGGTAATCAGCGACGCATGCGGGTGCGTGACGAGCTCGTCCGCGATCTCACGCGGATCGCCGGTCAGCACCTGCAGCATCGGCTCCGGCAGCCCGGCCTCGTACAGCAGGTCGGCCAGGTAGAACGCCGACAGCGGCACCTTCTCCGACGGCTTCACGATCACACGGTTGTTGGTCGCGATCGCCGGCGCGATCTTGTGCGCCACCTGGTTCATCGGATGATTGAACGGCGTGATCGCGACGATCACGCCGTCGAGCGGCTGCCGCTGCGAGAACACGCGGCGCGCCTTGCCGTGGGGCGTCAGGTCGCACGAAAAACTCTGCGCGTCGTCGCGCAGTGCCTCGATCGCCGCAAACTTCAACACGTCGGCCACGCGGCCGATCTCGTAGCGGGAGTCCTGTTTCGACAGCCCCGATTCGAGCGTAATCAGGTCGGACGCTTCCTCGGTGCGCTCGCGCAGCAGCGCGGCCGCACGCTCGAGGATCTGCGAACGCTCGTACCGCGTGAGCTTCGGCCGATACGCCATCGCGTAGTCGAATGCCGCGCGCACATCGTCGACGCTCGCCAGCGGTGCCGTCCCGACGCGCGTGCCCGTGTATGGGTCCATGACGTCGAGCGTGCGTTCCCGCGTCGCGCGTGTGCCGCACCAGCGCAGCGCCTCTGCGCGAAACGCCGGGTGATCGTGTCGGGGATGAGCCATCATGTCGCGACCCGGTTCAGCACGAAATCGAACACGTCGAAGTTGCGCGGGCGACGCGCGGGATCGACCGGCTCGATACGGCGATTAAACAGCAGCGGTACTTCCTGCTCCGACACGCCGCCATGCGAACGCAGCGGCACCGTGAGGCCCGACAGATCGTGTTCGCGCTCGCGCGTGCCGAGCGTCATGTCGCGGCGGCCTATCACGACGAGATCGCCGATCCGGTCAGCCGGCAGTTCGAAACGTGCAGCGGCTTCCGCGTTGTCGAGCACGAGCTCGACGCCGTCAAGGCCGCCGACACGCCACATCGCCTCGGCCCGGTCGACGCCCGGCGCCAGATAGATGGTCGCGAACGAGCCGAGCGCGCCGTGGTGCACGACGTACGGATCCGTGATCGGCAGGATCACGCGCGCAGCCTGCGCGCCGTACCAGCCGTCGAATGCGTCCTGCAGATAGATGACGTTCGGCCGGCCCGTCGCGGGATCGTGCTTCGCGTTCATCCCGTGGTCGGCCGTGAGGCCGATTGCCCAGCCTAGCGCGTCGAGCTGCGCGAGATAGCCGTCCATCATCGCGTAGAACGCGTTCGCGCCGGCACTGCCCGGCTCGCACTTGTGCTGCACGTAGTCGGTGGTCGACAGGTACATCAGGTCGACCTGTCGCGTCTGCGCAAGCCGCACGCCGGCCGCGAACACGAATTCGGACAACGCCGCGCTGTAGACGTCCGGCGACGGCAGGCCGACCCAGTCGAGCACGTCGACGATCCCGTTTTCCGCGAGATTCGCCTGCGCCGCCTTCTCGGCCGAAAAGCAGATGCCGTTCAGTTGCCAGCCGAGCAGCCGGCGCAGCTTGTCCTTCGCCGTCACGACGGCGACCCGCGCACCGGCGTCGGACGCCGCCGCGAGCAGCGTGCCGGCCCGCAGGTAGGCCGGGTCGTTCATCATGACTTCGGCACCGCGCCCGCCGTCGGCGGCCGGATCCCAGAAATAGTTGCCGCAGATCCCGTGGACCGACGGCGGCACGCCGCAGACGATCGACAGGTTGTTCGGGTTGGTGAAGGTCGGCACGACACAATCGGCGCGCCAGGCCGTACCTTCCGAAATCATCCGGCCGATGAACGGCGCAACGCCCGCTTCCACCGCCCGTTCGAGATAGTCGTACTCGCAGCCGTCGACGCAGACGACGACGGTCGGCTCGACCGGCAGCCGGTAGTGCCGGCCGTTGACGTCGACGGCGCGCCCCGCGAGATCCGTCGATGCGCCGGCTGCCGACGCTTCGCCGGGTTGGCGCAATGAGAAGGCGGCGTTCATGATGCCACCCGCTTGCCGCGCGGCACGCGCGCAGCGATCAGCAGCAGCGCCGCGAGCGACGCGCCGAGCATCAGCAGCGACAACGCCGATGCCGGAAGGTAATAGCCACGCTCCACCTGGCCGATCACGACGATCGGCACGGTTGCGAAGCCCGGCGGATAAACCGTCAGCGTCGCGCCGAGCTCGCCGAGCGACAACGCGAAGCCAAGTGCGAGGCTCGCGCGCAGCGCCGGCACGAGCTGCGGCAGCAGTACGCGACGCAGCACCATCGCGGGCGGCGCGCCCAGGCTCGCCGCCGCTTCGCGCAGTACGGTCAGTTCCGGACGCAGCGCGGCGGCCGCGCAGCGATAGCAGAACGGCAAAATCAGCGCGAGCTGCACCAGCACGACGATCGCCGCCGAACTCGACAGGTCGACCGGCTTCTGGTGATACGCGATCAGCACCGCGAGCCCGAGCACGACGCTCGGCACACCGTTCGGCACCATCACCAGCGCGTCGACCACCGCGCCGAGGCCACGCCGGTCGCGCCCTTCGAGTGCCAACGCGAGCCACAGCCCGAGGATCGTGCCGACCGCCGACACGCCGAAGCCAATTTCCAGGCTCGTCAGCAGCGCGTCGTATTCCGGCGACCCGAGCCGCTCGAACCAGCGCAGGCTGTAGCCGGCCGGCAGAATCGTGCCCGACCACTGCGTCGACACGCTCGACAGCGCGACGACGACGACAGGCAACACGAACAACCAGAAGCATGCGAACGCGGCCAGCGCGAGCGCCGCGCGCGACGCATGCTTGAGCACCGTGTCGCCCCAGCCGATCTGGTGGCGCGGCACGGCTTGCCCGATACGGTATTCAGCGGACATCGTTCCCTCCCGTCGCACGCCGGTTCACCCGGCGATAAACCGCATACAGCGCCAGCGACAGCGCAAGCATCACGACCGCGCCGGCCGACGCAGTCGGCAGGTCGAGGTCGACGGTCGCGCTACTGTAGATCGCGACCGGCAGCGTCACGAGCCGCGCGCTGCCGAGCACCAGCAGAATCCCGAATTCGTTCAGCGTCAGCAGGAAACACAGCACGGTACCGGCGGCGATGCCCGGCCACGCGATCGGCAGCACGACGCGGCGCGCCAACATCCAGCCGGACGCGCCGAGGCTGCGCGCGGCTTCGATCAGCCGCAAGTCGAGCGTTGCGAACGACGCGAGCGTCGGCCGCACGACGAACGGCGTATAGAACACGGTCTGCGCAAGGATCACGCCGCCGATACCGAACAGGAAATCGAGCGGTGGATTCTCGAGATGGAACAGGTGCTGTAGCGCGATGCTGATCGAGCCTTGCGAGCCGTACAGGAAGATCAGCGTGAACGCGACGAGGAACGACGGGAACGCGACGTACAGTTCCAAGAAGCGCGTGACGAGCGATGCGCCCGGAAACGGCCTGAAGAACAGCAGCGCGGCCAGCAGCACGCCAAGCACCGACGCGGTGCCCGCACTCGCGAACAGCACGCCGAGTGTGGTCAGCAGCACGCCGCGCGTGTCGGGGTTGCCGAAGAACGTGCGGTACGCGGCGAAACTCAGCCCGTGGTCGCCCGACACGCTCAGCAGCACGAGCCGCACCAGCGGATAGACGACGAGCGGACCCAGCAGGATGATCGCGAGCGCGGCCAGGTGCAGGTCGCCCATGCGCTTGCGGCGCCGCGCGGCGGCAGCGTGCGCGGCGGCCGACGCGAGCACGTGCGGCGGCAGGCCGGCTTCAGGGCTCGATAAGGACGACATCGTCTGCCTCGCAATGCAGGGAAACGCGCGCACCGCGCTCGGGAGCCGCACCGCGGCCGCGTTGCATCGTGACGCGCACGGGCTCGTCGGGGGCCGCATCGATCGTGACCGCGATCGACAGGTCAGCGCCCTGCCATTCGACGGACGACACCGTGCCATGCAGCCCGCCCGCGGCCGGCGGCATCAGGGTCAGGCGCTCGGGGCGCACGCAGGCCACCTTGCCGCGCACTTCGTGGCGCGGATCGCCGAGCGGGAAGATCACGTGCGGCGGCAGCAGGTTCGCCGGGCCGAGATAGCGTGCGACGTAGCCGTCCTGCGGCGCGTCGTACAGCTGCTGCGGCGTACCGAGCTGCGCGATATGGCCGTCGCGCATCAGCAGCGCGCGATCGGACAGCACGAGCGCGTCGTCGCGGTCGTGCGTCACGCAGACGACGGTCAGGTTCGGCAGGCGCTCGTGCAGTGCCTTCAGTTCGCTGCGCACCGATGCGCGCAGGTTGGCATCGAGCGCCGACAGCGGCTCGTCGAGCAACAGCACGTCCGGCTCGATCACGAGCGCGCGCGCCAGCGCGACGCGCTGCTGCATCCCGCCCGACAGTTGCGCGGGCAGGTGATGGCCCGCATCGCCGAGCTGCACGAGCTTCAGCGCGTCGGCGACGCGGCGCGTCACTTCCGACGACGCCATGCCGCGTGCGCGCAGCCCGAATGCGACGTTCTCGAACACCGTCAGGTGCGGGAACAACGCGTAATTCTGGAACAGCAGACCGAGATTGCGCTTGTGCGGCGGCGCGTAGGTCAGGTCGCGTCCGGCAACGGTCAGCGTGCCGGTCAGGCCATCGGCCTTCACGAACCCGGCGATGAAGCGCAGCAGCGTGGTCTTGCCGCAACCGCTCTTGCCGAGCACGGTCAGAAATTCACCGGCACCGATCGACAGCGACAGATCTTCCAGCACCGTGCGTGCGCCGTAGCGCACGCTCAGGTGTTCGATCTGCACGCCGCCCGGCGCGCCGGACCGCAGCGTTGCCTGCGGTTCGGCGGCGCCGAATGCGCCGGGATGGGTCAGGGTGGTTTCCACCGGGTTCATCCTCTTGCTCACAAATACAGGCGGCGTGCGCCGATCACTTCGGCTTGACGACGTCGAGCTGCTTGCCCGAGCTGCCGATCACGTCCTTCTTCCAGCGCTCGATCCACACCGGCTTCTTCGCCATCACCTGGGTCCAGTCGACCGGGATCAGCTTCACGCCCGCGATCGCCTTCTTGACCGCTTCGCCGTTCTTGCCGGCCAGCGGCACGTCCGTGCGGCCCGGGATGCCGTACATGTCCGGCACCTTCGACTGCACTTCCGTCGACATCAGGTAGTCGATCAGCTTCTTGCCGGCGTCCTGGTTCGGGCCGCTCTTGATCAGGCCGATGCCGTACGGGAGCTGGAACGTGGTCGGCTGGTCGCCTTCCTTCGCGGCCAGGAAGATCGGCTTGACGGACAGCGCGCCGTGTTCGGCATCGTCGAGGTCCATCTGCAGGTCGCCGTTCGCCACGCTGATTTCGTTACGCGACAGCAGCACGTTCAGGTAGCCCGTGCCCTTCGTGTGGAACTTCACGCTCTGCGACAGCTTCGCGAGGTAGTCGAACGCCTTGTCCTCGCCCATCAGCGACGTCGTCAGGATCAGCACGGCCATCCCGTCGCCGGCCGTGGCCGGGTTCGAGTATGCGACCTTGCCGGCGTAGGCCGGCGACAGCAGGTCGGCGAACGTCTTCGGCTGGTTCTTCACGACGTCCGGGTTGATCGCGAACGAGAAGTAGTTGTTCACGAACGTCGCCCACGTGCCGTCTTCAGCCTTCGCGATGGCCGGCACGTTCTTGTAGTTCACGCTCTGGTACGGCTGCAGCAGGCCCATCTGGCCGGCTTGCTGAATGAACGGCGGCAGCGTGACGATCACGTCGGCCTTCGGGGAGTTCTTTTCGATGTTCGCGCGGTTGACGACTTCGCCGCTGCCCGCCGTCACGATGTTGACCTTGACGCCTTCCTTCTTCTCGAAGGCCGGCAGCACATCGCGATAGAGGTTCTCGAGTCCGTCTGCCGTATACAGCACGACCGCGCTCGCCGCATGTGCGGGCAGCGCGGCGCCCATCAGACCGGCGACGCTGGCGGCCAGCGCAAGCTTGCGGAACGCGCCGGCAGCGGCGCGCGAGGGTTTCTGCAGTGTCATCTGACTTCTCCGTAGGCGGAACACCAAATGGCCGGGGCACGATCCGGCTCTCCTGTTATCTCCGGGCAGGGCCGATCGACGGCCTGCCTCGCTGCCGCGCTGAGGTTAGGTTTCGCGCGGCAAGCGAAGGATCACAGCGTTCGATGACAAACCCGTGACGAATGCGGCAATTTCCAAAAAATGACACATTTTGCCAATATCATGCAAGTCATTCAGAAATGCCGCCCGGCGTTTCTTCCGAACTTTGCAGAGGAAAACCATGCCCGATCCGATTCTTCTTACGCCTGGCCCGCTCACCACGTCCGCCACAACCCGCCACGCAATGCAACATGACTGGGGTTCGTGGGATGCCGCTTTCAATCAACTGACGGCGAGCGTCTGCGCGGATCTCGTCGCGATCGCGCACGGCGGCGACGAGTATGTGTGCGTGCCGATGCAGGGCAGCGGCACGTTCTCGGTCGAAGCCGCGCTCGGCACGTTGGTGCCGCGCGACGGCGTCGTGCTGGTGCCCGACAACGGCGCGTACTGCGCGCGCATCCTGAAGATCCTCGGCCGGCTCGGCATCGAAGCGATCGCGTTGCCGTTCGGCGAGGATGCGGCCGTCGATCCGGCCGCGATCGAAGCCGCGTTCGCGCGCGAGCCGCGCATCACGCACGTCGCGCAGGTGCATCTGGAGACGAGCGCCGGCATCCTGAACCCGCTCGACGACATCGCCGCCGTGTGCCGGCGCCACGGCAAGCGGCTGATCGTCGACGCGATGAGCTCGTTCGGCGCGCTGCCGATCGAGCTGGCCGGCAGCGGCATCGACGCGCTGATCTCGGCGAGCGGCAAATGCCTCGAAGGCGTGCCGGGGATGGGGTTCGCGATCGTGCGGCGCGAAGCGCTCGACGCAAGCGAAGGCAATTCGCCGTCGCTCGCGCTCGACCTCCACGATCAGTACGCGTACCTGCTCAAGACGGGCCAGTGGCGCTTCACGCCGCCGACGCACGTGATCGCCGCGCTGCGCGCCGCACTCGACCAGTATCTCGCCGAAGGCGGTCAGCCCGCGCGCGGCGCGCGCTATGTGGACAACTGCCGGACGCTGGTCGAATCGATGCACGCGCTCGGCTTCAAGCCGTTCCTCGATGCGAGCGTGCAGGCGCCGGTGATCGTCACGTTCCACGCGCCCGACCATCCGGCCTACGATTTCCGCCGCTTCTACGACGCGGTGCGCGACGCGGGCTTCATCCTGTATCCGGGCAAGCTCACGCAGCTCGAGACGTTCCGCGTCGGCTGCATCGGCGCGATCGACTCGAACGATATCCGCCGCGCGGTCGCGGCAATTGCGCAGGCGGTCGAGTCGCTCGGCATCGCGGTGCAGCGCGCATAAGCGCCGCCGTGCTGCGCCAGCCGGCAGATCCGCTGGCACGCACAAACAAAAAAGCCCGGCAGCCTTGCGGCTGCCGGGCGAACGCACTGGATGTGCGTGGAGCCGGTGCTTACAGCTCGATCCGCTTGATGTCGCCGACCACGAAGATGTACGACGCCGCGCCGATCAGCGCGATCACGCCGATGAACACGAGCGCGCCGACGAACGACCCGGTCGACGCGACAATGAAGCCGACCACGAGCGGCGTGACGATCCCGGCAAGGTTCGCCGCGAAGTTGAAGATGCCGCCCGTGACGCCGAGCAGGCCGTCCGGCGCGATGTCCGACACGAGCGTCCAGCCGAGTGCGGCCATCCCCTGCGCGAAGAACGCGACCGACATGATCGCGATCACGGCCTCGTTGCTCTGCACGTAGTTCGCGAGAATGATCGTCGATGCGAGCAGCAGGCCCGCGATGATCGGCAGCTTGCGCGCGAGGTTCGCGGACTTGCCGCGACGCAGCAGCCAGTCGGAGAAGATCCCGCCGAACATCACGCCGACCGACGCGGCGATGAATGGCATCACCGCGAAGAAACCGATCTTCAGCCAGCCCATGTGGCGTTCGGTGGCGAGGTAGGTCGGGAACCAGGTCAGGAAGAACACCAGCGTCGAGTTGCCGGCGAACTGGCCGAGGCAGATGCCCGCGAGCTGGCGCTTCTTCAGCAGCTTGCCGGCCATCGACCAGCTGAACGACTTCTGCTCGCCCTTGGCACCCTTGCCACCTTTGTCACCGTCCTTGCGCACGCCGTGCACCAGGCCGCCGCCCGCCTCGATATACGCCAGCTCCTCCGAATTCGCACCCGGATGGTTGCGCGGCTCGTGATAGAACTTCCACCAGACCAGGCCGAACACGATGCCGACCGTGCCGACGACCCAGAACAGCGAGCGCCAGCCGAACGCTCCCATCAGCGCGAACAGCACCGGGCTGAAGAACGCGAGGCCGATGTACTCGCCGACGGTATAGGTACCGGTCGCCATCGCGCGCTCGTTCTGCGGGAACCACGTCGCGACGACGCGGCTGTTGGTCGGGAAGCACGGCGCCTCCGCGACGCCCAGGCCGAGACGGCACGCGAGCAGCGTCGCGACGCCGGGCACGAAGCCCTGCAGGAACGTGCACAGCGACCACAGCGTCATCGACCAGTAATAGGTGACCTTGCTGCCGAAACGGTCGAGAAAGAGGCCGCCCGGCACCTGCGCGGCCACATACGTCCACGAAAACGCGGAAAACATGATGCCCATCACGGCCGCGTTGATGCCGAGCTCCTTGGTGAGCTGCGGCGCAGCCACCCCCAGCACGGTGCGGTCGAGATAGTTGATCATCGTGCCGATCGCGAGCAGCGCGAGAATCTTGTAGCGCGCCGAAGTGCGCCGGACGGTGCCGGACGCCTGCGCCGGCGCGGCGCTCGTGTGGGTGGTGTGCTGCATGGTCGTCTCCTGGTCTCTCTTTCTGGAAGGGGGTCAGCGCGCGACGAGCGACTGAAAGTGATCGAACATCCGCTCGGCGTCGGGCGTGCGTCCGGTGAAGATCTCGAACGCGTCGACCGCCTGGTAGACGGCCATCCCGCCGCCCGGCAACGTGGCGCAGCCGGCCGCGCGCGCCGCGTGGATCAGTTCGGTTTCGAGCGGGAAGTACACGATGTCGGCCACCCACATGCCCGCGTGGAGCAACTCGGCCGGCAGCGGCAGGCCCGGATGCTTGGCCATGCCGGTCGGCGTCGCGTGGATCAGGCCCGTCGCGGCGCGCATCGCGCTCGCGAGTTCGCCGCCGGGCGCGACCCGTGCGGCGGGAAAGCGTTGCTGCAGTTCGGCCGCGAGCGCGGCGGCGCGCTTGCCGTCGACATCGAAAATCGTCAGTTCGGCCGCGCCCATCTGCAGCGCCGCGTGCGCCACGGCCGCGCCCGCGCCGCCCGCACCGAGCTGGACGACGCGTTCGAGGGACGCGCCGGGCAACCCGCGGCGGAACGACTTCGCGAAGCCCGACCAGTCGGTGTTGTGGCCGATCCGCTTGCCGTCCTTGAACAGCACGGTGTTCACCGCACCGAGCGCGCGCGCATCGTCCGACAGTGCGTCGAGGTGCTCGATCACGCGCTGCTTGCACGGGTGTGTGATGTTCAGGCCGTTGTAGCCCATCCGCTGCGCGGCATCGAGCAGTTGCGGCAAGGCGTCGACGGTCACGCCGAGCGCGTCGAGGTCGATGCGCCGGTAGACATAGCCGAACCCCTGGCGGAATCCTTCTTCCTCGTGCATCGCGGGCGACAGCGAGCCGCCGATGCCCTGGCCGATCAGGCCGATCAGAAACGACGGGCGGCTCATCGTGCGGCTCCCTGCGCAAACAGTGTCGCCAGACGCTGCAGCGCGAATACGTAGCCTTCGGTGCCGCAGCCGCAGATCACGGCTTCGGCGACCGCCGACACGTAGGAATGGTGACGGAACGCCTCGCGGCGATGCACGTTCGAGATATGCACTTCGATCACCGGCTTCGCGATCGCGGAAAGCGCGTCGGCCAGCGCGACCGACGTATGCGTATAGGCCGCCGGGTTGATCACGATGCCGTGCGTGTCGTGACGCGCGGCGTGCAGCCAGTCGATCAGCTGGTGCTCGGCGTTCGACTGCCGGAAGTCGATTTCCAGCCCGAGCGCCTCGCCCGCCGTGCGGCAGCGCTGCTCGACATCGGCGAGCGTTTCCGCGCCGTAGATATGGGGCTCGCGCGTCCCCAGCAGATTCAGGTTCGGGCCGTTCAGCACCAGCACCTTGTGCTTGCTCATGGTGATTCTGCTCCTAAAACAGGGGCGGACCGTGACCGGCATCGCCTCGAAAACATCGGAATTTGGCGCTAGTGTGCGCCCGGGAATGCGGGCTGTCTTTTCGGGTTTTCGCTAATTTGTACCACCTAGTTAGTTTGTACAATACGCATCACTATCCCAGTAAATTCGGGATATGGCGTTCACCAGGAATTCAACGACTGGTTCATTCAGGGTCGATTCGACCGACGCCATGCCCCGCTCATCCGCAGGAATCGCCCATGCAGCGCTCGATCGCCACCGTGTCACTGTCCGGCACGCTCGCCGAGAAACTCGCCGCCATCCAGGCCGCAGGCTTCGACGGCGTCGAAATCTTCGAAAACGACCTCGTCTACTTCGACGGATCGCCGGCCGACGTCCGGCGCATGGCCGCGGATCTCGGCCTCGACATCGTGCTGTTCCAGCCGTTTCGCGACTTCGAGGGCGTGAGCGCGACCCAGCTCGCCCGCAACCTCGACCGGATCAAGCGCAAATTCGACGTGATGCATGCGCTCGGCACCGACCGCATCCTGGTGTGCAGCAACGTGTCGGCCGACACGATTGCGGACGACGGGCTGCTCGTCGACCAGCTCGGCGCGCTCGCCGAAGCCGCGCGGCAGGCCGGCGTGGTCGCCGCGTACGAAGCGCTCGCGTGGGGCCGGGTCGTGAAGCGGTACGGCCATGCGTGGAAACTCGTGAATGCCGTGAACAGCCCGCACCTCGGCCTGGCGCTCGACAGCTTCCACACGCTGTCGCTCGACGATTCGCCGGACGCGATCGCCGACATCCCCGGCGACCGGATCGCGTTCGTGCAGATCGCCGATGCGCCGAAGCTCGCGATGGACGTGCTCGAATGGAGCCGCCATTACCGCTCGTTCCCGGGCCAGGGCGACTTCGACCTCGCGCGCTTCACCGCGCGCGTGATCGAGTCCGGCTATACGGGGCCGCTGTCGCTCGAGATCTTCAACGACGGCTTCCGCGCGGCGCCCACGGCGATCACGGCCGCCGACGGCCATCGCTCGCTGCTCTATCTGGAAGAACTGACGCGCGAACGGCTCGCGCAGGACGGCCTCGCGCCGGCCGCCAGCCAGCCGCTGTTCGCGCCGCCGGCACCGCCCGCGCACGTCGGGTTCCAGTTCATCGAATTCGCGGTCGACGCGCAGGCGGCGGCGACCGTCGGCGAATGGCTCGGCCGGATGCGCTTCCGGCTCGCGGGCCGCCATCGGTCGAAGGACGTGACGCTGTTCCAGCACGGCGCCGCGTCGATCGTGCTGAATGCGGAGCGCGATTCGTTCGCCGATGCGTTCTTCCAGCAGCACGGGCTGTCGCTGTGTGCATCGGCATTCCGCGTCGACGACGCGAACGTGGCGTTCGAGCGCGCGGCCGGCTTCGGCTATGCACCGTTCTCCGGCCGCGTCGGGCCGAACGAGCGCGTGTTGCCGAGCGTGCAGGCGCCGGACGGCAGCCTCGAATACTTCGTCGACGAAGCGCCGAACGCGCCGACGCTGTACGAATCGGATTTCGTGCTGACCGACATCGACGGCCCGAGCGAAGTCGGGCCGCTGACCGGTATCGACCATGTGTGCCTCGCCCTGCCGGCCGACGCGCTCGATACGTGGATCCTCTTCTTCAAGACGGCATTCGGCTTCGAGGCCGAGCGCAGCTGGCTCGTGCCCGACCCGTACGGGCTGATGCGCAGCCGCGCGGTGCGCAGCGCCGACGGCTCGGTGCGGATCGCGCTGAACGCGTCGGTCGACCGGCACACGGCGGTGGCCGAATCGCTCGACCGCTACCACGGCACGGGGCTGAACCACGTCGCGTTCCGCACGGACGACATCGTGAAGACGATCGCCGCGTTCGCGGCCGACGGCATTCCGTTCCTGCGCATTCCGCCGAACTACTACGACGATCTCGCCGCCCGCTACGCGTTGTCGGACGAACTGATCGACACGCTGAGCACGCATCACCTGCTGTACGACCGCGACGAGCACGGCGGCGAATTCCTGCATGCGTATACAGAACTGGTCGACAACCGTTTCTCGCTCGAGATCGTCGAGCGGCGCGGCGGATACGACGGCTATGGCGCGACAAACGCGGCCGTGCGGCTCGCCGCACAGGCGCAGCGCAGGAAATAAGGGAATGAACTGAACCGGGATCTTGGGGCCGAATCACGTTCGCAGCCCGCGGCGGCTTCAAAGGGCCACATCCCGCGCGCACCATCGTGGTGAATCACGCGGCCGCGCACCCGCCCGCGCGGCTGGCCGCGATCGGGCCGGAAGCCGCATTCCATATGGCGTTACATCCCGTAACCCGTACCGCAGCGCAGCATCCCGTCGCCCGGTGCGGTTTTAAGAATCGCTTAAGTCTTCGACGGCACCATCCGCAACCAGTACCCGATGGTTATCTTGAAAAGGAGGAAAGCGATGAGCGCCGTAGAAGCACCCGCGGGCCGCCAGGCCGCGCCCCCTGCAAAGAAGACGATGCTGCGCCGCCTGCTCAGTCATCATGAAATCGCGACGCTGCTCGTGCTGCTGCACGCACCGATCGGCGCGAACGCCAAACCCGAACTGCCCGCGTTGCAGGAAGCCGGTCTCGTCGAGATGGTCAAGCTCGACGCCGATACGGCACCCAGCTTCCGGCTGACCGAAGACGGCACCGCCGTCCTGAAAGGGCTCGGCTACCGCTGAGCCGCCGTTTTCACCCCTTTCCCGTTTTCCCGCATCACCCCGATCCCAGCGACTCGCCGGCCCTTTCGGCGTGTCGCGTCACCCTGCCCGCTCCTGCAGCATCAACCGGTATTCCGTCGGCGTCACGCCGACCGTCGCCTTGAACTGGCGCGTGAACGCGCTGTGATCCGTATAGCCGCATAGCGCCGCAACGTCAGTCACCTTGTCGTGCGTGACGAGCAACGCGGTGGCCGCATCGAGCCGCGTCTTCAGCAGCACCTGTCGCGGTGTCAGGTGGAACACCTTGTGGAAGTAGCGTTCGAGCTGCGCGACCGACATCCCGGCCATCTGCGCGAGCTGCTTCAGGTTCAGCGGCTGCACGAAGTGATCCTGGATGTGCTGGACCACGTCGGCGAGCCGGCTGTACGCCGGGTGCGATCCCTCGTGCGCCTTCAGGTCGCGCGAAATGCCCGCGAGGCCGACCACCCTGCCCGCAGCGTCGCGCAGCGGCTCCTTGCAGGTCAGGCACCAGCCCGGCTGGCGACCCGGATACAGGTGCAGCTCGAGCTGGTCCATCAGTTGCTGGCCGGCGTTGATGGTCGCCATGTCCTGCTCGAAATAGCTGCGGCCGAAGCGGCGCGGAAACACTTCGTCGGCCGTCTTGCCGAGCAGGTCGCGCTTGTCCTTGTAGCCGCAGCGCATCGCCAGCGTGCGATTGACGATCGCGTAGCGGCCGCTCGCATCCTTCACGAAGAACGCGACGTCCGGCAGTGCATCGAACACCGGTTCGAGCAGGCGGAAGTGCGCAAGCATCGCGCCGAAATCGGCGTTGTCGGACTGGTAGCGCAACGGTTCGGACAGGCTCATGGGCGGTACGGCAAGCAAGGTCGTCATCCCGGCAACCGCAATGCGAGTGGCAGATGGCGTCGATTATAGAAGCGCCCCTTCGATCGCGTCGCGCCAATCGCAAGGGCGGGCAAGTTGGCGGCAGCCGTCACATCGCGCCGCCGCCGATCGGCCGGCATCGGCACGCGACAGGCGACATACGTTGCATGCGCAACTACTGCGCCGAGCGTGCAGCGGCCGGCCGCGAATCCGCTTGCGCCAACGCGGCAATCACGCGTGCGCCGGTGCCGACTTGCCGCGCGCGTACAGGCGCATTCACACACCGGCACCGCGCGCCCGAACTCGCCAGCATAGGAATGCGAACGTGCAGCGTCTTGGCGCGTTTGCGCATTTGGCGTGACGATTTCGGCATATATCAGGGTTATCGACGATATGCCGATATCGTCGCCGGCCGCGCACCGAACGCGCAAGACGCACGCATTTTCGCTATCTAGACTTCGCTTCACGGTCACGAGACGACCTCACGTCGCGGCAGCAATCGGCATGCACGGCCTGCGGGATCGGCCGTCATGTGCGCCGATTCCAGCACAGCCCGGGCAGCACGCGGCAAGCACGCACGGCCCTCGCATCGGCCTGCCGACCGAACCGTCTCGCCCGGTTTACCGGCGCCGGCCCGCCAGCCGGCGGCGGCCCAACCACGCCATCAAGGGGAAGTGAAAGTGAAGCTGAAGGTATCGCACGTCGCGCTGGCCGCTGCCTGCGCACTGTCGGGCGCGCACGCCATTGCCGCCGACGTCGTCAAGATCGGTTTCGCCGCACCGCTGACCGGCCCGCAGTCGAACTACGGCACGGACATGCAGAAGGGCGTGCAACTCGCGATCGCCGATTTCAACGCGACGCGTCCGACGATCGGCGGCAAGCCCGTCACGTTCCAGCTCGATTCGCAGGACGACCAGGCCGACCCGCGCACGGGCACGACCGTCGCGCAGCGGCTGATCGACGACAACGTCCGCGGGATCATCGGACACTTCAACTCGGGCACGAGCATTCCCGCATCCGACCTGTACGATCGCGCAGGGCTGCCGCAGATCTCGATGGCCACGTCGCCGCAATACACGGCGCGCGGCTACAAGACGACCTACCGGCTGCTGACGAGCGACGCGCAGGCAGGCCGCATCGTCGGCACCTACGCGGTGAAGACGCTGCGCTTCAAGCGCATCGCGATCATCGACGACCGCACGGCCTACGGCCAGGGCATCGCCGACGAATTCGCGAAGGCCGTCGAGGCGGCGGGCGGCACGATCATCAAGCGCGACTTCACGAACGACAAGGCGCTCGACTTCTCCGCGATCCTGACCAACCTCAAGGGGATGAACCCGGACGCGATCTTCTACGGCGGCGGCGACGCGCAATCGTCGCCGATGATCCGCAAGATGCGCCAGCTCGGGATGAAGTCGGCGTTCGTGACGGGCGAGATGTCGCGCTCGCCGACGTTCCTGAAGGTCGGCGGCGACGCGGCCGAAGGCGCGATCGTCTACATGGGCGGGCTGCCGAAGGAAAAGATGCCGGGCTTCGCCGGCTACGCCGCACGCTACAAGGCGCGCTTCAACGAAGACGTGATCACCTACTCGCCGTACGCGTATGACGGCACGATCGCGCTGCTCACCGCGATGAAGGACGCGAACTCGACCGACCCGAAGGTGTACACGCCGTATCTCGGCAAGCTGTCGGTCAAGGGCGTGTCGGCGCCCAGCATCGCGTACGACACGAAGGGCGACCTGAAGGATGCGCCGGTGACGATCTACAAGGTCGAGCACGGTGCGTTCAAGCCGGTCGATACGATCGCCGGCAACTGATCCGCGAGACCCTGCCCCGCGCGGCGCGTCAGCGGCTCACCGGCCGCGCGCGCTTCTGCATCTGTCTCGGCTTCGGCTTCGCGGTCCGAAGCGTTCCTCGGCGCGCCCCCGCGCGCGCGCATTTTGCGCTCCTGTAGAATCCCCCCACCCGCTTTGACGCTTCGTCTCCGCCGCGCCTCACCCCGGTGCAGCGGTGCGTGTTGCGTGCCTCACCCGGCACGCGGCACGCTTCGACGATGCAAGCCGCGCCTTGTCAGTCCATGCCGATAGCGGGCCCTGGAGACGCAGCACCGACAACAACATTCGAAAACCGATCGTCCTGACCATGCAAGCTTCCGAATTGAGCGGCGTGCCTCGCGCCGCCGAACGCGCGCTCACGCGCAGCGACTACAAGACCCTTGGCCTTGCCGCACTCGGCGGCGCCCTCGAGTTCTACGACTTCATCATCTTCGTGTTCTTCGCGCCGGCGATTGGGCAACTGTTCTTCCCGCACGACATTCCCGACTGGCTGCGCCAGCTGCAGACGTTCGGCATCTTCGCGGCCGGCTATCTCGCGCGCCCGCTCGGCGGCGTGATCATGGCGCACTTCGGCGACCTGTTCGGCCGCAAGCGGATGTTCACGCTGAGCGTGCTGATGATGTCCGTGCCGACGCTGCTGATGGGCCTGCTGCCGACCTACGACACGATCGGCATCCTCGCACCGGTGTTGCTGCTGCTGTTCCGCGTGCTGCAGGGCGCGGCAGTCGGCGGCGAAGTGCCGGGCGCATGGGTGTTCGTGTCCGAGCACGTGCCGTCCCGTCACATCGGCTATGCGTGCGGCACGCTGACCGCGGGCCTGACGGCCGGCATCCTGCTCGGCTCGCTCGTCGCAGCCGGCATCAACAGCCGCTACTCGACCGCCGAAGTCGGTGCGTTCGCGTGGCGCATCCCGTTCCTGCTCGGCGGCGTGTTCGGCCTGTTCTCCGTGTACCTGCGCCGCTGGCTGCACGAGACGCCGGTGTTCGCCGAGATGAAGGCGAAGAAAGCGCTCGCGGACGAGATTCCGCTGAAGGCCGTGCTGCGCGACCATGGCCGCGCGGTGATCGTGTCGATGCTGCTCACGTGGATGCTGTCGGCCGCGATCGTCGTCGTGATCCTGATGACGCCCGCGCTGCTGCAGAAGCAGTTCCACCTGACGCCCGCGACGACACTGTTCGCGAACAGCGTCGCGACGCTGTGCCTGACGGCCGGCTGCATCACCGCGGGTTCGCTCGCGGGCTGGATCGGCGCGAAGCGCGTGCTCGGCATCGGCGGCATCGGGCTGGCCGCGTGCTACTACCTGCTGTTCGTGCAGGTGGCGGCCGACGCGTCGACGCTGCCGCTCTACTACGGGATCGCGGGCTTCATGGTCGGCACGATCGGCGCGGTGCCGTTCGTGATGGTCAAGAGCTTCCCGGCCGTCGTGCGCTTCTCGGGCATCTCGTTCTCGTACAACGTCGCGTATGCGATCTTCGGCGGCCTCACGCCGGTGATCGTGTCGCTGATGATGAAGTCGAATCCGCTCGCGCCGGTGGTGTACGTCGCGGTGATCTGCGTACTCGGCGCGATCGCCGTGCAGTTCTCGAAGGATGCGAAAGAGGATTCGCCGCACTGAGCGGCGACGGTGCGCGTGCGGTGGCGTCCAGCCGCCGCAGCGGATGACCAAACGCACCCGCGCCCCGCAAGCAATCCATGAACAAAGGGCCGAATCCCGTGGGATTCGGCCCTTTTGTTTTGCTTCAGCGCAATGGCAGCCGCGCGCGTATGTACGATCAGCGCAAGCTGCCGTAAGACGTACTCGGCCGGCGCAGGCCGTCGATGCTCGCACCACCGGCGCCCGTGACGTACAGCAGCAGGAAACCGCCGGCGATCGCGATGTTCTTCCAGAAATGGATCACCATGTCGTGCTGGACCGCGGCGTCCGTCGCGTCCCAGAAATTGTGCCCGACCATCGCGGTCGCGACCGTGTAGAACGCCATCAGCAGTGCAAGCGGCTTCACCTTGTAACCGACGATCAGCAGCAGCCCGCCGAGCCCCTCGATCGCGACGACGATCGGCCCGATCACCTGCGGATACGGCACGTTCAGCCCATGCAGGTAACCGATGAAATCGCCGTAGCCGAGCAGTTTCATCACGCCGCCCCACAGGAACAACGCCGCCAGCGCCAGGCGCGCGAAAAAAATGACGCCGGAATCGACGGAACGCGTCATGCCTCTCTCCTCGTGTGCAATTCGGCCGTCCGCGCGGGGCACGCCCGGGCGGCTCGGCGCCGCGCAGCCCTGCGGGGCCCGCGGCAAATGGGCCAGCATAGACAGAGTTTCGGCCGTGTCCAAGAAAAAGGTTGTAGCAAATCTTTACACGGCGGCGGCCGCGCGGCCCGAAGGCGGCGGGATGAAAAGGCGTTTAGCCCGCGTCGCTCAACAACACGCCCTTCTTGAAGATGAAGCAGCCGTAGCCGCGCAGCTCACCGGTGACGATCACCGCGTAGGCCTGCTGCGCGCGCTCGTAGAACGCGAACCGGTCGACGCCCGCAAGCGGCACCGCGCGCCCTTCCGCGCGGTCGATCTCGGCCTGCACCTCGCGCTGCACGGGTGGCACCGCCGCCGCATCGCCGACGACCTCCATCCGCCACGCGGGCGTGTCGACGAACGTGTCGAGCGGCAGCACGGACAGCACCGCGCGCACGACGCGCGCCGAATCGGCACCGTCGATCCGCAGCGCGCGACCGACCACCGTGTGCTCCGCGACGGATTCCGCGGGGAAATTCGCATCGCAGATCGCGATTTCGTCACCATGGCCCATCGCGCGCAGCGTGTGCAGGATGTCGGCGTGCAGCAGCGGGTCGAGATTCTTCAGCATGTCGGCTAGTCTCCGGGATCAGGAACGAACGCGTAACGTTACCCGATCCCGGTGACCGCTGCGCATGCATCGCTCGCGTCACGACGCCGCGGCCGGCATTTCGTCGATGAAGCCCGTGACCGATGCGAGGCGGCCCGACGCGTCGACGGTGCCGAAGTCCGAACCCTTCACGATCGCCGCGCCGTCGGGCGACACGAGCGCCCACGAGAACCGCAGGTGCTGGCCGAACCCGTCGACGTCCGTCGTGCGGCGGAAGCGGAACGCGGGAAATCGCTCCTGCACGGCCGCGATCATCGCGTCGATGCCTGCGTGGCCGTCGCCGGCCATCAGCGGATCGCGATACGCCGCGTCGCTCGCGTAGGTCGCATCGATCAGCGCGCGGCGGCGCGCGACGTCGAGTTCGTTCCAGGCGTCGAAGTAGCGGTCGATCAGGTCGGCGTAAACGGACGAAGCAGATTGGGCGGTGTTCATGGCGAGGCTCCTTGTGTCGATGAGAGGACGATGTCGCGAATGTGGCGTGTTTCGTGTTCGCGTGCAGTCATCGTCGCCGGCCTCGCGCGGGCGGTCGATTACGTACGAGGTAAGGAAATCGCGCCCGCGCTGCCGTGATCAACCATCAGCCATCCACCACCCGCCATCAACCGGCCGCGTAGTCGACCGCCAGGCTCCACGCCGGATCCTCGTGCTTCGCCCAGTACGCGTCGAACAGCCGGCGCGTCATCGGGCCCGGCCGGCCGTCGCCGATCGGCGCGCCGTTCAGCCGCGTGACGGGCATGATCCCGCCGGCCGTCGACGTGATGAACACTTCATCCGCGTCGCGCAGTTGCGCGTCGTCGATGCGATCGGCCTGCGCGTCGATGCCCATCGACGCCGCCAGCTCGAACACGGTCTGCCGCGTGATGCCGTGCAGCACGCCGCGCTCGGGCGTCCGAAGCCCGCCGTCGCGCACGACGAAGAGGTTGAATCCGGGCCCTTCGGCGATGCTGCCGTCCGTGCACTTCAGCACGACCGACTCCGCCCCCGCGTCGTAGCCCTTCAACAGCCCCGCGACGAGGTCGAGCCAGTGGTAGTTCTTGATCTGCGGATCGACCGATTCGGGCGGAATCCGCCGCACGTCGTCGACCACGTGCAGATGCAGGCCCTCGCGCAACTGCCGTTCGTTCGCGACCGAGCCGTACGGCACCGCGAACGCAATGAACTGGTTCACCGCGTCGCGCGGATCGCGGCTGAAGGTGGGCGATACGCCGCGCGTGCACAGCATTTCAACGTACGCGTTGCGCAAGCCCGAGCGGCGCACGCATTCGACGAGGATGTCACGCAGCGCGTCGTCGCTCAGCGGCACATTCAGCCGCAGCCTTGCCAGCGAGCGCCTGAACCGCGCGATGTGCTGGTCGAGGCGGAAGAAGCGGCCGTTCCACACGTGCACCGTGTCGTACGTGACGTCGGAATGCAGGAAGCCCCAGTCGAGCACCGACACGCGAGCGTCGGCGATCGGAATGAAGCGGCCGTTCATGTACGCGGCGCCCGGCGGATACGCGGGCGCTTCGGCAGGCTGAATATCGTCCGGCGCCGTGCGTGCCGCGTCGGGAACCTGCGGCGCGTAGTCGACCTGCGCGGCAAACGACGCGCGATCGGCTTCGAACACGCTGCGATGCACGACCGCATTCGGCCCCGCCGCGCGATCGAACGACAGCTTGCCGTCGAGATGATCGATCTCGTGCTGCATCAGCTCCGACACATCGGGCGACAGCGCGTCGCGCCGATGCAGCTCGCCGTCGAGCGTCGTGTACTGCACGCTCACCGACGCGTGGCGCTCGACCCGCACGAACAGGTCGGGAAAGCACATGCAGTCGTCCCACAGCGTCATGCGCGCATCGCTGCGCCACACGATCTCGGGGTTCGCGATCACGTCGGGCCAGCCATCGAGCGCCAGCGCGATCATCCGTTGCCCGACGCCGATCTGCGGCGCGGCGACCGCGCGGCCGAAACCGTGCTCGTCGCGAAACGCGCGCAGCGCGGCGCGCAGTGCGCCGGCCGCTTCACGCACGGCGGGATCGGCGACGTCGCCGACCGGACGCGCGACGTCGCGCAACGATACGGTGCCCACGGGAAGAATCCGCGTATTCATTTCACTACCTCCGACAAAGTCACCTTGTTGCCTCCTTTGAACGTCGAAATCGTTGCCGCCGGATCGCGCAGCTCGCCATTCGCGTCGAACGCGATCCGGCCGGTCACGCCCTGGAAGTCGACGCGATGCAGCGCGTCGACGATCTTCGCGGGATCGGTGGACTGCGCGAGCATCACCGCGTGGTAGACGGCCATCATCGCGTCGTACGCATACGGCGCGTAGAGCTGCACGGGAGCGCCGTATTTCTGCGTGAAGCGCGCCGCGAACGCGGGGCCGCCCGGCATCTTCGCGAGGCTTCGGCCGCCATCCGCGCACACGAGGTTGCCGTCGAGCGCATCGCCGGCCAGTTTCAGGATCTCGTGTGTGCACAGACCGTCGCCACCCAGCAGCGGCGCGGCGATCCGCAACTTCTTCATCTGCTTGAGCATCGGGCCGCCTTGCGTGTCCATGCCGCCGAAGAAGATCGCGTCGGGCGACTTGCCCTTGAGCAGCGTCAGCGGCGCGCCGAAGTCGAACGCCTTGTCGGTCGTGTATTCGCGGCCGACCACGGCCGAGCCCGTCTTCCCGAGCCCGTCGACGAACACGTCCGCGATGCCCTGGCCGTAAGCCGTGCGATCGTCAACGACGCCGATGCGGCGCGCGTGCAGCTGCTCGACCGCATAGCGGGCAACGGCCTGCCCGAGGAAGTCGTCGTTCGCGAGCATCCGGAACGTCGTGCGATAGCCGAGACGCGTGAATTCGGGATTGGTGGCCGACGGCGTCAGCTCCGCGATGTTCGCCGTCGCATAGAGCCGCGCGACGGCAATCGACGTCCCCGAATTCTGGTGGCCGATCACCGCGCTGACGTGCGTATCGACGAAGCGCTGCGCGACCGTCGTCGCGACCTTCGGGTCGGCCTGGTCGTCCTGCGCGTCGAGCGCGAACGTGACCGGATGCCCGGCGACGCTCGGATGCGCCGCGTTGATTTCGTCGATGGCCAGCCGGATGCCGCGCGCGCTGTCCTCGCCGAAATGCGCCTGCGCGCCCGTGAGCGCGCCGGCAAAACCCACGACGACCGTATCCGCGCCAGACGCGGGAACGGCCAGTACAAGCGACACAAGTGGCACGAGCGGCACGAGCCGCGCCAGCAGCAGACGTCGGGAACGCATGATGTTTTCCTCGCAGCTTCGTCGTTGACGGATGCTACGATTATCGGCAGCCGTCGCGAAATCCGATAAACATCGGGCGGCCTCGTTCGTGAGTTTGTTTCGTTTTTTCTCCCCGAAGGAAATCCGATGAATCCCGCCGCCGCGCCGCTCGACGACTTCGACCTGCGGATCCTCGCCCGCCTCCAGCACGACAACCAGATCACCAACCAGGCGCTCGCCGCCGAGATCGGCCTGAGCCCGCCCGCGTGCCTGCGCCGCGTGAAGCGGCTGCGCGACGAGCGCTACATCCAGCAGGACGTGTCCGTCGTCGATCCGACCAAGGTCGGCCTCCCGTTGACGATGCTCGTGCTCGTGCAGGTCGAGCGCGAACGGGTCGACCTGCTCGACGAATTCAAGCGGTTCCTGAAATCGCTGCCGGAAGTCATGCAGTGTTACGTGGTGACGGGCCGGGCGGATTTCGTGCTGATGATCGCGATGCGCGACATCGACCACTACGAGGAGTTTTCCACGCGCGTGTTCCGGCAACACCACAACATCCGTCACTTCGAGACGATGGTCGTGATGTCGCGCGTGAAGGTGGGGCTGTCGCTGCCGATCGACATCGCGTAACGAACGCGCGGCGCGGGCCGGTGCACGTGCCCGGGCCGCCGCAATGAAAACGGGCGCCCTCGGGCGCCCGCTTCGTCTGGCGGCAACTACCGCACGCGTCAGGTCACCGGCGCCGGATTGAACAGCGTCAGCGCATTCGCGAGCTTCCATTGCTCGGCCCACGTGCGGCGCTTGCCGCTCGCGACGTCGAGCATCAGCCGGAACAGCTCCCAGCCGGTGTCCTCGATCGTGGCCGCGCCGGTCGCGATCTGCCCCGCATCGAGATCCATCAGGTCGTGCCAGCGGCGCGCAAGGTCGCTGCGCGTCGCGACCTTGATCACCGGCACCTGCGCGAGGCCGTACGGCGTGCCGCGGCCGGTCGTGAAAATATGCAGGTTCATCCCGGCCGCGAGTTGCAGCGTGCCGCAGATGAAGTCGCTCGCGGGCGTCGCCGCGTACAGCAGCCCCTTCTGTTTCGCGCGATCGCCGGGACGCACGACACCGGCGATCGGCGCGCTGCCCGACTTCACGATCGAACCCATCGCCTTCTCGACGATGTTCGACAGGCCACCCTTCTTGTTGCCTGGCGTCGTGTTCGCGCTGCGGTCGACGCGGCCGCGCTGCAGGTAGCGGTCGTACCAGTCCATCTCGCGGATGATCTCGCGCGCGACGTCCTCGTTCGCCGCGCGCGACGTGAGCTGCGCGACACCGTCGCGCACTTCCGTCACCTCGGAGAACATGATCGTCGCGCCCGCGCGCACCAGCAGGTCGGCCGCGAAGCCGACAGCCGGGTTCGCGGTGAGCCCCGAGAACGCGTCACTGCCGCCGCACTGCACGCCAACGACGAGATCCGACGCGGGGCACGTCTCGCGGCGGCGGCGGTTCAGCCGCTCGAGATGCGCTTCGGCCATCTTCATGATCGAGTCGATCATCGAGTTGAAGCCGACGTGCGCAGCGTCCTGCAGGCACACCACGCCGCCGTTGTCGGCCGCACCGTCGGCCGCGACGGGAATCGTGCCGGGCGGCAGCAGGCGCTCGGGCTGCAGCTTCTCGCAGCCGAGGCTCACGGTCATCACCTCGCCGCCGAAATTCGGATTCAGGCTGATGTTGCGCAGCGTGCGAATCGGGATGTCGGCGTCGGGCGCATCGATCGCCACGCCGCAGCCGTACGTGTGCTCGAGCCCGACCACGTCGTCGACGTTCGGGTAGCGCGGCAGCAGCTCGGCCTTGATCCGCTTCACCGCGTGCTCGACCACACCCGACACGCACTGCACGGTCGTCGTGATCGCGAGGATGTTGCGCGTGCCGACCGAGCCGTCGGCATTGCGGAAGCCCTCGAACGTATAGCCTTCGAGCGGCGGCAGCGGCGGCGCGGCGCGCGTTGCGAGCGGCAGGTCGTCGAGCCCCGGCGGTTCGGGCATGCGCATCGTGCGTTCGTTGACCCAGCTGCCGCGGCGCAGCTCGACCAGCGCATAGCCGATCACCACGTTGTAGCGGACGATCGGATCGCCGGCCGCGAGGTCGACCAGCGCAACCTTGTGCCCCTGCGGCACGCCTTCGCGCAGCGTCAGCCCGTCGGCGAACGTCGCACCCTCGGGCAAGCCGCCGTCGTTGACGACGATCGCGACGTTGTCGTCCGGGTGCACGCGGATATAGAGCGGGGAAGCAGTCATCGGAATTCCTGGAGGCTATCGGCCATATCATTAGTCATCATACGACATTCAACCTTGATCGGCGATGCTGCGTAAACCCTTATCCGGAAAGACCCTACTATTTATCGACCAGCAAACCGCTTGCGTCACCCCTCCTCTCGTTGTACGATGACATACAACGACATCGCCAATGTGGCACGTATGCCGTTCCCGACGAACCCAGCACTCGCGCTAGACGGACGACCCAACCATGACTTCACCGCAAGAACTCAAACAGATCATCTCCCACGGCCTGCTGTCGTTTCCGCTGACGGATTTCGACGTCGACGGCAGCTTCCGCCCGTCCACCTATGCCGAGCGCCTGGAATGGCTCGCGCCGTACGGTGCGAGCGCGCTGTTCGCGGCCGGCGGCACCGGTGAATTCTTCTCGCTCACGCAGCGCGAGTATTCGGACGTGATCCGTGTCGCGACGGAAACCTGCAAGGGCAAGGTGCCGATCCTCGCCGGCGCGGGCGGCGCAACGCGTGTCGCGATCGAATATGCGCAGGAGGCCGAGCGCCTCGGCGCGAGCGGCGTGCTGCTGATGCCGCACTACCTGACCGAAGCGAGCCAGGAAGGGATCGCCGACCACGTCGAGCAGGTGTGCCGCGCGCTGAAGATCGGCGTCGTGGTGTACAACCGCGCGAATTCGAAGCTGAACGCCGACATGCTCGAGCGCCTCGCCGACCGTTGCCCGAACCTGATCGGCTTCAAGGACGGCGTGGGTGAAATCGAAAGCATGGTGACGATCCGCCGCCGCCTCGGCGACCGCTTCGCGTACCTCGGCGGCCTGCCGACGGCCGAAGTCTATGCCGCCGCGTACAAGGCGCTCGGCGTGCCGGTGTATTCGTCGGCCGTGTTCAACTTCATCCCGAAGACGGCGATGGAATTCTACGAAGCGATCGCGAAGGACGACCACGCCACGGTCGGCCGCCTGATCGATGACTTCTTCCTGCCGTACCTGAAGATCCGCAATCGCCGCGCGGGCTATGCGGTCAGCATCGTGAAGGCGGGCGCGAAGCTCGTCGGCCATGACGCAGGCCCGGTGCGTGCACCGCTCGTCGACCTCAACGATGAAGAAGTCGCGGAGCTCGACGTGCTGATCAAGAAGATGGGCCCGCAGTAAGCGGCGGGCAGTCAACCGGCACACGCCTCGGTGTGTGCCGGTGCGGCGCCGCATGTTTGGCCCCGCTTGCTCCTTTCGACGGCCGGCCCGCGCTTCGCGGGCCGGCCGTTTTCGTCACATCTGCGAGATGGTGCCGACGATCCGGTAGCGCAGGCTGCCCAGCCTGAGCCGGGTCGCGGCGATCTCCGCGCCGGTGGCCGAGCGCCGCGCACGCGTGTTCGGGTCGCTGGCGAGCATCTGGTCGAGCACGTCGGGATCGACGACTGCGTCGAAGAATCGCCCGACCGTGAGCATCGCGTACTGCTTCGCGGTCGCCAGCTGGCTGTTGGCCTGTGTCAGCGCGTCTGTGCGCAGGCCCGGGTCGCGTTCGTCGATGCTGCGGCGATGCTTCAGCGCGAACACCAGCGCCTCCATGTCCAGCCTGAACCGCTTGACGGCCTGGCCGAACCGGAGCGAATGCGGATCGGAATCCGTAACGGGCCGCCCCTGGTTGATCGTCACGTCGAATTCGCTGCCGCCCAGGTCGCGCTGCAATTCGAACAGCGCATTGGCCAGCACGCGGCCTTCGCTATATTCCCCGACCTGCGTGCGCACTGATTTCGCGACGTCGCCAACCGCTTTCCACAACCCGGCCGCGAACAGGTGGTCGCCACGTTTGCTGATGTTCATGATGCCGTTCCCTCTTGGTCTTTTTCTGGATCTCTCAGGTTTCGCCCTGCGGGTCGGACGACCCGGGGCTTCGGTACTGTAGGAGAAAAGCGGGCGGCGGGAAAGCCGGCAAGATCAACGACCGTTTTTGCCCACACGACGGCGCCGGCGCTCGCCCCGGCCAGCGGCCCCCTCCATGTCCCCTCGGCACGATCCAGATTCATTACACCCTCTGGCACATGCATCACCATCAGCATCAGTTGATGCGATAATTGATGCCTCGATCCTTTCCGGAGGCGCACCATGCGCACGACCTTGTCCCTTGACGACGCCCTGCTTGCCAAAGCGCAGCAATTGACCGGCGTGACCGAAAAATCAGCCTTGGTGAAAGAGGCGCTGCGCGCGTTGATCGCCCGCGAAAGCGCCCGTCGGCTCGCCCGACTCGGCGGCACCGAGCCTGATCTCGAATCCATCCCGCGCCGCCCGTCGGACCCAGCATGATTCTTGTCGACACCTCCGTCTGGATCGACCATCTTCGCGCCGGTGACGTCACGCTCACAGCGCTACTGGAAACCGATCGAGTACTGATCCATCCTTTCGTGATCGGCGAACTCGCGCTCGGCAGCCTGCGAGATCGCCAGACCGTACTGGATGCGCTGCGCGATCTGCCCGTCGCCACCTCGGCAACTGACGATGAAGTTCAGCGCCTGGTCGATGTCGTGCCGCTTCACGGGCTCGGCATCGGCTACGTCGATGCGCACCTGCTCGCCTCGGTCCGACTGACCGGTGGCAGCACGCTGTGGACACGCGACCGGCGCCTGCTGAGCGCAGCAGACCGCCTGGGGCTCGCTGCGCATCCCGCCCACTGACGCGGCGAGATCGGCACCACCCAAACCTGCCATGCAAAAAAGGCGGAAGCGGCTCACCGGCCACTTCCGCCTTTTCCTTTGTTGCGACCGGCGAGCACTCAGGCTCCCCGGCCGCAGCGGATCGCTCCCTCAATCGAGGTGCGTCATCACTCCGCCTTCCCGTCCCGCAGCCGCGGAATCTCGAGCGGATTACGCTCCTGCAGCCCTTCCGGCAGCAGATCGTCCGGAAAATCCTGGTAGCACACGGGCCGCAGGAAACGGTCGATCGCCGTCGCGCCGACCGACGTGACGGCCGGGTTCGACGTAGCCGGGAACGGCCCGCCGTGCACCATCGCGTCGCACACCTCGACGCCGGTCGGGTAGCCGTTGACCAGCAGGCGGCCCGCCTTGCGTTCGAGGATCGGCAGCAGCTGGCGCGCGAGCGGCTTGTCGTCGGCGTCCATCTGCAGCGTGGCCGTCAGCTGGCCTTCGAGCGCTTCGAGCACGCGCGCGACTTCGTCGAGATCGCGGCAACGCACGATCAGCGACGCCGGACCGAACACTTCGTGACTGAACGCCGGCTCGGCCAGGAACGCCTGCGCGCCAACTTCGTACAGCGCGCCGCCGGCCTGGCAGTCGGTCTGCGCCGCCTCGCCCGCGCCGATTTCACGCACGCCCGGCAGTTCGGCCAGCTTGCCGCGGCCGTTGCGATACGCATCGGCGATGCCGCGCGTGAGCATCACGCCGGCCGGCTTCTTCGCGAGCGCCTGCGCGGCGACGGTTTCGAAGCGGTCGAGATCGGGGCCGTCGATCGCGAGCACGAGGCCCGGGTTGGTACAGAACTGGCCGACGCCGAGCGTCAACGAATCGACGAAGCCCGTCGCGATCGCGTCGCCGCGCGCGGCGAGCGCCGCCGGGAACAGCACGACGGGGTTGATGCTGCTCATTTCCGCGTAGACGGGAATGGGCTGCGGGCGGGCGTTCGCGAGCTGCACGAGCGCCATGCCGCCCTGTCGCGACCCCGTGAAGCCGACCGCCTGGACCGCCGGATGGCTGACGAGCGCCGCGCCGATCACGCGGCCGGGGCCGACCAGCAGCGAGAACACGCCCGCCGGCATGCCGGTTTTCGCGACGGCGGCGCTGATCGCGAGGCCGACCAGCTCCGGCGTGCCGAGGGGCGGCGCGTGCGGCTTCACGATCACCGGGCAGCCGGCCGCAAGCGCCGGCGCCGTATCGCCGCCGGCCACCGAGACCGCGAGCGGGAAATTGCTCGCACCGAACACGACGACGGGCCCGAGCCCGACCTTCTGCAGCCGCAGGTCCGAACGCGGCAGCGGCGTACGTGCGGGCTGCGCGGGATCGATCGACGCGGCGAGGAAGCGCCCGTCGCGCACAACGCGCGCGAACAGCCGGAGCTGGCCGACAGTGCGGCCGCGCTCGCCCTGCAGCCGCGCGACGGGCAGGCCCGTTTCGGCGTGCGCGCGCTCGATCAGCGCGTCGCCGAGCGCGACGATTTCATCCGCGATCGCGTCGAGAAACGCCGCGCGGGCCGCAAGCGGCTGCGCGCGGTACGCGTCGAACGCATCGCGTGCGAGTTCGCATGCGCGCTCGACGTCGGCCTGCGTCGCGACGCCGAATGCCGGCGCGTCGATCGGCGCGCCCTTCGACGGGTCGAACGCGCGCAAGGTACCGGCCGAGCCGGCCACCGCGTCGGCGCCGATCAGCATCTCTCCAGTCAGTTGCATGGGGTGTGCTCCGTGGTTCGGGAATTGATCGCCCATTGTAGCTCAACAGATATGATGTCCGCCCACCAAGCATCAATATTTACGTCACCTGCCAGCCCTGACCCAAAACGCGCAGAACCCTTATTTCACGGGATAACTGCCGCTATTTTTACGCTTTCACGTCATCATCCAGAGGGAAAACCCGAGGTTTCCGCGTCTGATTATTGCCCATAAACTGCCGCCATGTCATACGACGACGTACATTAAAGTGCCTAATCAGACCTCCTCTCGCGAGCTTCCGCTCGATCTCGCGCGCACCGCGCGCCGGACCGCCGTGCGTTACTGGATCCTGGCGATGCTGTTCGTCGTCACGACGCTCAACTATGCGGACCGCGCGACGCTGTCGATCACCGGCACGCCGATCCGCAAGGCGTTCGGCATCGATCCGGTGACGATGGGCTACATCTTCTCGGCGTTCAGTTGGGCATACGTGCTCGCGCAGCTGCCGAGCGGCTGGTTGCTCGACCGCTTCGGCGCGCGGCGCGTGTATGCGGGCAGCATCTTCCTGTGGTCGGCGTTCACGCTGCTGCAGAGCACGATCGGCCTCGGCGGCAGCGCCGCGTTCGCGGTGGCCGCGCTGTTCGCGATGCGCTTCGCGGTCGGCATCGCCGAAGCCCCGGCCTTTCCGGCGAACGCGAAGGTCGTCGCGAGCTGGTTCCCGACCGCCGAGCGCGGCACCGCGTCGGCGATCTTCAACGCCGCGCAGTACTTCGCGGCCGTGGTGTTCTCGCCGCTGATGGCGTGGCTCACGCATGCGTACGGCTGGCATCAGGTGTACCTGTGGCTCGGCCTCGCGGGCATCGCGCTCGCGTTCCTGTGGCTGCGGGTCATGAAGGACCCGGCCGATCATCCGGCCGTGAACCGCGCGGAACTCGACCACATCGAACAAGGTGGCGGCCTGGTGCGCACCGCCGCGCGCAGCAGCAACGGCTCGCGATCCGAAAGCAGCCGCGTGGCCGGCTGGTACTACGTGCGCCAGCTGCTGTCGAACCGGATGCTGATCGGCGTGTACCTCGGCCAGTACTGCGTGAACGTGCTCACGTACTTCTTCCTCACGTGGTTCCCGATCTATCTCGTGCAGGCGCGCGGAATGTCGCTGCTGAAGGCCGGTTTCATGACGTCGCTGCCCGCGATCTGCGGGTTCCTCGGCGGCGTGCTCGGCGGAATGCTGTCGGACGGGCTGATCCGCCGCGGCGTGTCGCTGACGCTCGCGCGCAAGATCCCGATCGTCGGCGGGATGGCGCTGTCGATGGTCATCATCGGCTGCAACTACGTCGACAGCGAAGTGCTGGTGATCGTGCTGATGGCCGTGTCGTTCTTCGGCAAGGGGATCGGCTCGCTCGGCTGGGCCGTCGTCGCGGATACCGCGCCGAAGGAAGCGATCGGCCTGTCGGGCAGCCTGTTCAACATGTTCGGCAACACCGCCGGCATCGTCGCGCCGATCGCGATCGGCTACCTCGTCGGCGCAAGCGGCTCGTTCAACGGCGCGCTCGTGTTCGTCGGGCTGAACGCGCTCGTCACCGTGTTCAGCTATCTCGTGATCGTGAAGGACATCCGGCGCGTCGAGCTACGTCATCGCGACGCCTGACGTTCGGCTTCAAACCAATACGACGGCGGCCGCGTGAAAACGGCCGCCGTTGTTGCATCGGATATCAGGCGTCGGCGGTCAGATCGACGAATGCGCGACACGCAGCATGTCGTGCACGCCGGACGTCATCAGCGCGAGGAACGCCAGCAGGCCGACGTAGCAGAGCGCGTACGTCGTCTTCGTCTCGATCGACGTCGCGTAGTACACGCGGTTCTCCGGCGCATCGGGATCGTAGCGCCACGCGCGCTTCAGCTGCGGCAGCGCGAGGATCGCCATCACGATCAGCAACGGGCTCGGACGATACACGAACAGCGCGATCAGCACCGGCACGCCCGCGAACCAGATGCGCGGCGACAGCACCGCGGTGATCCGCCCACCGTCGAACGGCGACAGCGGAATCATGTTGAACAGGTTCAGGAAGAAGCCCGTGTACGACAGTGCGAGCAGCAGGTTGCTGTCGTAGTGGCGCGCGGCCGCGTAGCAGGCCAGCGCACCGAGCGTGCCGACGAACGGCCCGGCGAGCCCGACGTACGCCTCGGTTTCCGCGTCGTGCGGCATCTCCTTCAACTGAATCCACGCGCCGACGAACGGAATGAAGGTCGGCAGCCCGACGTCGAGCCCGCGCCGCTGCGCGGCGATGTAATGGCCGGCCTCGTGCACCAGCAGCAATGCCACGAAACCGGCCGCGAACCGCCAGCCGTAGAACAGCGCGCAGACCGCGATCGACGCCAGCATGGTGCCCGCCGATATGAGCACCTTGCCGAGCTTGAGGCCGCCGAAGATCAGCAGCAACAGCTTCGTCATTCCTTGCGCTCCGCGCCGGACACGTCGGATACGCTGGATGCATCGGCGACGGCCGGCACCGCGGCCGCCTTCGGCTTGCGCCCGAAGAAGCGCTTCACCGCCGCGCCGCCGGCCAGCAGCGCGACCACGCCGATCTTGAAGAACTTCACCGCGAACGCGCCGATCAGCGCGAGCAGGCCGAGCTTCTTCGCGCCGACACCGACGATCAGCGCCGCGAGGCCGTACTCGGCGACGTGGTCGGTCGACTTGTTGAAATCGGCGTAGCGCTTGCCGTCGTTGAAGCTGATGTTCGACAGCAACTCGTCGGCCGACACCTTGTATTTCGGCAGGTCGGCAAGCGTCGACGCCATCGTCAGCGACAGGTAGCCGTCACGGCCGAGCACGAGCGTCCGGTAGTTCACGCCGTCGTTCTCGGCGTTCGGCGCCGCGCCCTTGTCGCGGATGATCGCGGACCACACGAGCCGGTGCGAGGCCGCGTCGTACGCGGGCGCCTTCGCCCAACCGACCACCTCGGTTTCCGGCAGGCCGCGTTCCTTGCGCCCGGGGTTGTCTTCCTCGGTGCCGGCCTGCAGGCTCTTCAGCAGCTCGTCGGGCTTCCAGTCCTTCGCGTCGTCGTCGCGGATATAGCCGCTCGGCTCGAACGACACGACCGAGATCCAGTCGGCATCGGGATCGTCGGGCAGCACGAGGCCGACCAGCCTGGATTCGTCGATCGAGTTGCCCATCGAGCGCAGGTAGCGGCCGGCTTCGGCGGCCGGCACGAACGATTCGCCGGCTTTCAGCTTCAGCACGGCTTCGTGTTTCACGTCGATGTCGGTCGGGCCCTTCACGACCGCGTCGTTGGCGGCCGCGGCGGCGGCCCTCATTTCCACCTGCGCAGCTTCGGTCTGCGCGTGGCTGGTGGTCGCGGCGAATGCAAGCGTCGCCACGCAGGCGAGCCGGACGGCAAGTTTTTTCATTGTTGGATTCCCCTGGAATGCCTTGTCGTAAATATGCACGGCGTCGGCCCATGCGTTTTCAATCGCGGGTCCGGCGTCGTCTCTCAGTTGGCACGGGGGCTATGGTAACGCAGCGCGGCGACACGCCCGGGAACCGCGCGATGCTTACGTCGCAGGTAATGCCCAAGGGGCACGGGATTGCCTATCATCAGCACCATGAACTCGACCGCCGCCCTCCATTCGCCCTCCCCGTCCGCCGGCCGTGCTTCCGGCATCGGCTCGCTGCTGCGCACGTGGCGGCAACGCCGGCGCCTGAGCCAGATGGCGCTCGCGCTCGACGCGGAAGTCTCCGCGCGCCACCTGAGCTTCGTCGAATCGGGACGCGCGCAGCCCAGCCGCGAGATGGTGCTGCATCTCGCCGAGCGGCTCGACGTGCCGCTGCGCGAACGCAATGCGTTGCTCGTCGCGGCCGGCTTTGCGCCGCTGTTTCGCGAACGACCGTTTTCGGATCCGCAGCTCGATGCCGCGCGTCATGCGGTCGAAGCCGTGCTGCGCGGCCACGAGCCTTATCCGGCGCTCGCCGTCGATCGCCACTGGACGCTGCTCGCCGCGAACCGGATGCTCGGCGCGCTGGTCGCGCAGGCCGACCCGGCGCTGCTTCAGCCGCCCGTCAACGTGCTGCGGCTGAGCCTGCATCCGGACGGGCTCGCGTCGCAGATCGTCAACTGGCACGAATGGCGCGCGCATATCCTGCATCGGCTGCAGCGGCAGATCGATGCGAGCGGCGCCCGCACGCTGCACACGCTGCGCGACGAACTCGCCGCATATCCGGCGCCGGCTGGCCAGCCCGACGACACGCATGCGCGCACCGACTTCGCGGATATCGCCGTGCCGCTGCGGCTGCGCACGGCAGCCGGCGAACTGACGTTTTTCAGCACGACGACGGTGTTCGGCACGCCGGTCGACGTGACGCTGTCTGAACTCGCGATCGAGGCGTTCTTTCCGGCCAACCCGGAGACGGTAGAGGCGATGCGGGCGCTGGCGGACGCATTGCCGGCGCAGTAGCGCGTGCGCCACCCCGCCTGACGGAAGCCGGCACGCGAACGCCGGCTTCCGGGCCGACTACGGCCACGCCGGTCGCCGGCGCATTTCTCCAGACAATTTCCCCTGAAGCATAGAGATCGACCGCTACGGCAAACCTGGGCGCCGGCGCGGCCGATCAGAATGCGTCGTCGCATCTCAGGTTGCCGATCCGGAACGCGCGAGCGTGCCGGGTCACGTCAAGCAACGCAGCCGCACCTGCGCCGTTTCCCCCTCGGATTCACTCCGCCGAATGTCAAATTTGTTTAGTACATCTTTTCAATCGGATCGTACTCGAACCAATGCGATAGGGAAATCGTGAGACGGACACGCTAGCCACAACACAATTTCATATCGAGCCTAGGAACAACATGAACAAGAATCATCGAGGGTTGGGGAACCCGGCGCAGCGCGTGCCGGCGAAGTCGAAAGCGGCGCTGGCCATCGCCGTCAGCGCAGCAGTCGTCGCCTTCACGGCTTCCGCACCGGCGCGGGCCTCCTACGTGCAGAACGGGAATTCGATCGATACCGTGGCAGGTTGCTCGGACAACATCGCGATTTCGGGCACCAACACGTATCAGGCCACGGCACGGGGCTGTGACAACATCGCAATCGGCCCGTCGGCCGTCGCCGATTCGGGTTCGTCGACCGGCGCGTACAGCGAAACCATCGCGATCGGGCGGCAGTCCGTCGCAACCGGTACGCAAGCGACGACGCTCGGCGGCAATTCCGTCGCGACCGGCGATCATGCAACGGCGGTTGGCGCGTTTGCTACTGCGACCGGCCTCAACGCGACGGCAGTCGGCGAGGGCGCGGTCGCGAACGGCGCCACGGCTGCGGCATTCGGCCAGGGCGCATTCGCCGTGGACCAGTCGACGGCAGTCGGCCAGGGCGCCAGCGCCACCACGACGTTTTCGACCGCGATCGGCAAAGGCAGCAGCGCGGCCGGCGGCACGGCGCTCGGCTTCCAGGCCAACGCCGGTGCAGCCGATGCGGTCGCGCTCGGCGTCGACAGCTCGGCATCCGCGACCGGCAGCGTCGCGATCGCCCGTGCGACGGCATCGGCGGTGAATGCGGTCGCGATCGGCGAAGGTGCCAACGCGTCCAATGCGAACTCCGTGGCACTCGGCTCGAATTCGGCCACGCGTGCGGCGACCACCGTCAGCAGCGTGACGCTGAACGGCGTCGGCTACAGCGGCTTCGCGGGTACGCCGGTCGGCGTGGTCAGCGTGGGCAGCACCGGCGCGGAACGCCAGATCGTCAACGTCGCGGCCGGCGCCATCAGCGCGACCAGCACGGACGCGGTCAACGGCTCGCAGCTCTTCTCGATCGCCAGCCAGGTGTCCACGCTGACGAATAATCTGGCCACGCTGACGAACACCGTCGGCAAGATTTCGTCGAGCGTCCCGAGCGGCACGGTGACGGACAGCACGAGCACCGCGATCGGCAAGAACACGTCAGTCAGCGCGACAAACGGCACGGCGCTCGGCAACGGCGCGAATGTGTCGGGCGACAACGGCACGGGGATCGGCGTGAACGCGACCGTCGCCGCGGCGAACGGCACCGCCACCGGCACGAACTCGAAAGTCACGGGGACGAACGGCACCGCGATCGGGTCCGGCTCGAATGTCTCCGGCAACAATTCGACGGCGATCGGCGCGAACAGCCAGGCACCGGCAAATAATGCGGTCGCGCTGGGTGCGAATTCGGTCGCGTCGCGCGACAACACGGTGTCGATCGGTGCCCCGGGCGCCGAGCGCCAGCTGACCAACGTGGCCGACGGCACCGCGCCGACGGACGGCGTGAACCTGCGCCAGTTGAACGGCGCGATCAACTCGGTCCGCGACGAAATGTCGAAGTACCGCAAGGATGCGGATGCGGGCACCGCGAGCGCGATCGCAATGGCCAACATGCCGCAAGCCGTGCTGCCCGGCGAGAAGGTCGTCGCGCTCGGCGGCGGCACGTACGGCGGTCAGAGCGCGATGGCGGTCGGCCTTTCCTTCGCGACGACGAAATGGCTGGTCAAGGGCTCGGTGACGACGGCCGTGTCGGGCCACGGCTCGTTCGGCGCGGGTGCGGGCGTCGGCTATCGCTGGTAATCGACGTGGGCCGTGAAGCGTCGGGCGGCTTTACCCGACGCCGGGAAGCGTGCCGTCGGCGCAATCGCGTCGACGGCACGCGTACGAGGTCACCGCGATCAGCGACGCTCGAGCGCCAGCTTCACGCCCAGCCCCAGCAGGACCACGCCGCTGACGCGATGCATGCGCGTCAGGATGCTCGGGTTGCGGCGAATCGACGCCGACAGCAGACCGGCGAACAGTGCGACGGGCCCCTTGACGAGAAACGTCAGGCCGGCAAACGTCGCGCCCAGCACGAACAGCGACAGCATCGGATGCGCGGTGCCCGCCGGCACGAATTGCGGCAGGAACGCCAGATAGAAGAGCGCGACCTTGGGATTCGACACGTTGGAAAGCGCGCCTTGCGCGAACGTGCGAAGCCGCGATGCCTGCGCACCGTCGCGGCCGCTCGCGAGCGTCAGTTCGCCCGACGACCGCAGCAACGCGATGCCCAGGTACAGCAGATACAGCGCGCCGATCACCTTCAGCGCCGTGAACAGCCATGCGGATGCCTGAAGAAGCGCGCCCAGGCCGAGCGTCGCGAGCATCGTATGAACGAGCAGCCCGACGCTGACGCCCGCGGCCGTGACGAGGCCCGCGCGCGTGCCGCCGGACAGCGTGCGCGACATCACGAGCACCATGTCCTGACCCGGCGTGACGATGATCAGAAGCGACGTTGCGATGAATGGCAGCCAGGATAGATGTGACATGGGAGAGCTCCTGAAGGGATAGCCGGCGGACGAGAATCACCCGGCCGGTCGTCAGATTATCGGTGCCCTTCCGTGGAGATTGGATGCGTATTTGGCTACGTGAAATCGGCGATTTGGAGTTAATCTCTAGCTTTCAGGATTTTGGTAGTCAAAAATGCCAATCAAACTGGACGCGATCGACCGGCGCATTCTGCGTGCATTGCAACGGAATTCGAACCAGACGAATGCCGAACTCGCGCAACAGGCCGGGCTGTCGGCCACGCCATGCCTGCGCCGCGTTCATCTGCTCGAGGAACAAGGCGTGATCGACGCTTATGTCGCGCTATTGAACCCGGCTGCGGTCGACCTGCGATTCACCGCGTTCGTGCGCGTCACACTGGAACGCCAGGACAAGACAACCGTCGAACGCTTCGCGCGCGAAATGGAGCAAGCGCCGGAAGTGCTCGAATGTCATCTGATGGCCGGCAGCTACGACTATCTGCTGCGCGTGATCGCGCGCGATCTCGACGACTACCAGCGCTTTCAGATGGAGACGCTCACGCAGATCGAAGGCGTCCGCAACGTCGAAACCGAAATTCCCCTGAAGCGCATCAAGCAGACGGTTCGCCTGCCGATCTAGGCGTCCAGAAACGTCACGGCCTGCCCTTCAGGCTCCCCGTTCAGCGCGCCGTCGCGCACCACGACCCGCCCACGCACGACCGTGTGCACGGGCCAGCCCGTCACCGCGCACCCGTCATAAGGCGTCCAGCCGCTCACGCTGGCGATCCACTCATCCCGGATGACGCGGCGCGCGCGCAAGTCGACGATGCTGAAATCGGCGTCGTAGCCCGCCGCGATCCGCCCTTTCCCCGCGATACCGAAGATCCGCGCCGGCCCGGCACTGGTCAGGTCGACCAGCCGTGCGAGGCTCAGGCGGCCCGCATGCACGTGATCGAGCATCAGCGGCAGCAGCGTCTGCACGCCGGTCATCCCGCTCGGCGATTGCGGATAGGGCCGGCGTTTTTCATCGCGCGTATGCGGCGCGTGATCGCTGCCGATCACGTCGACCACGCCATTGCGAACGGCCTGCCACAGCGCATCCTGATGATGTCGTTCACGTACCGGCGGATTCATCTGCGCGAACGTGCCGAGCCGCTCGTAGCAATCGGGCGCGTGCAGGCTCAGGTGGTGCGGCGTGACCTCGACCGACACGCGCTGCCGGTGCCGCGCGAGGAACGCCATTTCCCCGGCGGTGGACACGTGCAGCACATGCAGCCGGCGGCCCGCTTCGGCAGCCAGCCCGACGATGCGCCGCGTTGCAGCCAGCGCGCTTTCCTCGTCGCGCCAGCGATGGTGATCACGCACGTCGCCGCTCGCTTCGACGAGCGCCCGGCGTTCGCGCAGCCGCGCCTCGTCCTCCGCGTGGACGGCCATGCGCCGCCGCCCGTTGCGCACGATCCTGCGCAGCACCGCTTCGTCGTCCGCCAGCAGATCGCCGAACGAACTGCCCATGAAGACCTTCACGCCCGCGCAGCCCGGCAGGTTTTCGAGCGCCGGCAGCCGTTCCGCGTTCGCGGCCGAGCCGCCGATGTAGAACGCGTAGTCGCACCACGCACGGCCGTGCGCGAGATCCAGCTTGGCCTGCAGATCCTGCGCGGTCAGCGTCAGCGGATGCGTGTTGGGCATCTCGAAGATCGTCGTGACGCCGCCGAGCACCGCGCCGCGCGTGCCGGCCTCGAGGGTCTCCTTGTGCGTGAGGCCCGGTTCGCGGAAATGCACCTGGCTGTCGACGACGCCCGGCAGCACGTGCAGCCCGCCCGCATCGAGCACGACGTCGGCGCTCCAGTTGCCGTGCAACGCGCCGAGCGCGACGACGCGGCCGTTCACGCACGCAACGTCGATCCGCTCGGCACCGTTGGGCGTCATCGCCATGCCGCCGTGCACGAGCAGGTCGGCGTGACGTCGCTTCAGCGCGTCGCTCGCGCCCCCTTCGCTTCGGATGGGCTCGTCCATGACTCAGAACTCGTTCTGGATGTGCTTGTAGCCCAGCACCAGCGCATTGTTCGTGCGTGCGACGTCCTCGGAGAAATCGCTCGCGTCGGCCGTCACCTGCGGCAATGCGGCGAGATCGGTTTCCGGCCCGATGCGCTCGGTCGAGCGCACGTAGAAACCCGGTGGCAGGTGGCAGCCGTCGACGACCGCGTTGTAGCGCACCACGCAGCCGTCGTCGATGGTGCAGTTGAACAGCACGCTGTTGAAGCCGACGAACACGCCGTTGCCGACCTTGCACGGCCCGTGGACGATCGCGCGATGCGCGATCGACGTGTGCTGGCCGATGGTGACGCTCGCGCCCGACTTCGAATGGATCACCACGCCGTCCTGGATATTCGAATGCGCACCGATCACGATCGGCGCGATCCGGCCGCCGGCATCCGTTTCGTCGGCGCGGATCACTGCGTACGGACCGATGAACACATTCTCCTCGACGATCACGAGCCCGCACAGAATGGCGGTCGGATCGACGAAGGCGCTCGGGTGAATCTGCGGCAGGTCGCCGCGCGGGTTCTTTCTGATCATCAGGATTCCTGCCTTGAAATGGGACGGCCGCGCTTGATCCGCTCGAACAGGCCCGGATCGCGCCACTGTCCGGCGATGGCCGGCGCGAACACGATGTCGTCCAGGTCGATGCGGCCCATACGCGGGTTGAACGCATCGTCGCGAAAACACTGCGCGTAACCGGTCTCGGTCTCGTGAACGATGATCGAATGCAGTCGCACGTCGGCTTCGCCGTTCGCCATGCGCGTGCAGGAGAGCGCCGCATCGACGAGTCGGAAGAACACGCGCGAGAACTGCTCGGCGCTCGGCGACACGGGCAGCAGCACCCAGCGCTCGGAATGCCGGCGCATGCTCTCGACATAGCACGGGTCGTCATCCGACCACAGCGTCACTGCGTGGTCGAACGCATCGATCAGGTCGCGCACGTCGCCCTTGAGCAGCCCGAAGTCGTAGATCATCTGCCCGTGATCCAGCGCATGCGCTTCGAGCAGCAGTTCGACGCGGTACGAATGGCCGTGGATCGAATGCGAGCAGCGCCGCGTGCTGCAGCCGCGCACGATGTGCGCGTTCTCGAACCGGAACAGCTTGCGGATCAGCATGCGTCGGCGCCTTCGCGAACCGGCGCGGCCCAGGCCACCGCATCGTGCGGATGCAGGCTTTCCAGATGGCGGACGTGCACGCTCGGGTTCGCATGGTGGCCGTCCAGCGCAGCCTGGACCCGGCGCGCGGCATCCTCGACGAACATCAGGTTTCCGCCGTTCAGCACCGCGAATGCCTGCTCGTCAGCGCGCTTGACGGCCGTCTGCACCGGCGTGCCGAGTGCGTGCTCGATGCGATCGATCAGGTCGATCAGCCCCAGCGTCGCGCCATCGACGGGCAACGCCACGCTGACGACGGCTTCGCTGCGCTGGCTATGCGGCGTGGCCGCCGTCGCGTGCCGTCTCAGCCACGCGGCGACTGCCGCCGGTTCCACGCGCTCGTCGCGGCCGAACGCCGCCAGGAAGGCCTGCTAGACCCAGTGCCGCGACAGCGCGGCCGAGCACGGGCACGTCGACGAATAAACGACCGTCACCTGCGCGCGCAGTTCGAACCCGGCGCCGCCCAGCGTCGCGTCGATCCGGACCGGATAGGCCTTCCACCCGGCCAGCCCGTCGGTCACCAGCGCGGCGCGACGCGCCAGCAGGTCGAAGCGCAGCCGCAGCCGCGCACTGCGCGTATCGCAGTCGCGATGGCTGTCGACCATCGCGTGCAGCACACGCTGCAGGCCGGCCGGCGACAGCGCCGCGCCGTCGCCGAGCCCGTCGAGCAGCCGGTACAGCCGCGACATGTGGATGCCCTTCACGTGCGGCGCAGGCAGATCGACCTGCACGTCGGCGCGCGCATGCACGTCACGCCGGCAGCCGGGCTCGACTACCGCGACGGGCAGGTCGATGCCCTGCATGCCGACCCATTCGAGCGGGTGGCCGCCCGGCGCGGCATCGGTCAGGGAAATATCGGGAAGGGGTGCGTTCATGCTCGAAATCCGGTGGAGCGCCTTCTCCATCCGGATCGATGCAGGAAGCGCGTTCAGGTCAGGGCCAGTCGCGAAACGGGTTGTCCCACGTGGTCCAGTGTTCGGGGCCGGTGGCCATCTCGGCGTCGGTCAGCAGACACGCGTCGAAGCGCGCGCGCAGCGCGGGCTCGTCCATGTCCATGCCGATCAGCACGAGCTCCTGCCGCGCATCGCCGACGTGTTCGTCCCAGCGCGCGCGGATCTGCGCGACGGCTTCCGCGTCCTGCGGCCAGCGCTCGGGCGGCACGGCCGCCCACCAATGGCCGGCCGGACCGTGCCGTGCGACCGCGCCGGCCTGCGACCACGAACCGGCGACGGTCGGGTGGGTGGCAAGCCAGAAGAACCCCTTCGAGCGGACGACGCCCGGCCATTCGCTTTCGACGAGATCGAAGAAGCGCTGCGGATGGAACGGCCGACGCGCGCGATAGACGAAGCTGCGGATGCCGTACTCGTCGGTCTCCGGCGTGTGCGTGCCGCGCATCTCCTGCAGCCAGCCCGGCGCGCGCGACGCCGCGTCGAAATCGAACAGGCCCGTGTCGAGCACACGCTCGAGCGGCACCTTGCCGAATTCGGCGATCTCGATCCGTGCGCGCGGGTTCAAGCCGCGCAGCAGCGCGACGAGCCGCTCGCGCGCGCTTGCGTCGATCAGGTCGATCTTGTTGATCACGATCACGTCGCAGAACTCGATCTGGTCGATCAGCAGATCGACGACCGTGCGCGCATCTTCCTCGCCCATCGATTCGCCGCGCGACTGCAGGCTGTCGCGCGACGCGTAGTCGCGCAGGAAATTGAATGCATCGACCACCGTCACCATCGTGTCGAGCCGCGCGACTTCGCCGAGGCTGCGGCCGTCCTCGCCTTCGAACGTGAACGTCTCGGCCACCGGCAGCGGCTCCGAGATGCCGGTCGATTCGATCACGAGCTGGTCGAAGCGCCCTTCGCGCGCCAGCCGGTCGACCTCGATCAGCAGATCCTCGCGCAGCGTGCAGCAGATGCAGCCGTTGCTCATCTCGACCAGCTTCTCGTCGGTGCGCGACAGCCCCGCGCCGCCGTCGCGCACGAGCGCGGCGTCGATGTTGACTTCGGACATGTCGTTGACGATGACCGCGACGCGCCGGCCTTCGCGATTGTTCAGGATGTGGTTGAGCAGGGTCGTCTTGCCGGCGCCGAGGAAGCCGGACAGGACGGTCACGGGAAGCCGCGTGGACGGGTGGGTTGCGGTGCTCATCGGGCGATTCCGGTCGAGGACGTTGAGGAGAGGATGATATATTGTATCGCAACGATATAACATATCATTTCGGACGTCCAGCAGGCCGGTCGGGTTTTGCCCGGAGCAGGCCGCGCCCGCTCCGGTGTCGATCCGTCAGGTATAGAGCGACGCCGGCGGCAATTCCCCCGCCAGTGCAAACCGGCCCACGTCACGCAGCCGGTAGTCGAGCGGATCATGCAGCGTATGCGTGCGCGCATTCCGCCAGAAACGGTCAAGGCCGAGCGACGCGGCCGTCGCGCGTGCGCCGCAGGCGTCGAACAGCGCCTCGCCATTCTCGAGCGCCGCGCGCTGCGCGACGATCTTCGCCTCGGATACCGCGAGCGCCACCTCGGCGCGCTCGTCCGCCGTCAGCGCATCCTGCCGCGCCCACGCACGCTGCAACGCGGCAGCCGCACGATCGGCCAGCGCCGCCGCGGCGATCGCCCGCACGCGCATGTCGCCGAAGCGCTGCAGCGTGTACGGATCGTCGCTCGCCTGCGCGACCTCCGACTGAATCCACGGGCGGCCATGCTTCAGCACGTAGTCGCGCGCTTCCACCAGCGCGCCTTCCGCGAGCCCGACGAACAGGTTGGTCAGCACGAGCTGCGACACGAGCGTGCGCAGCGTCGCGCGCGGGGTCGGCGGTGCCTCGGAACGATGCAGCACCTCGTCCGCCGCGAGCGCCACGCCGTCGAAGCGCACGCTGCCGCTGTCGGTCTGGCGCTGGCCGATCGGATCCCAGTCTTCGTTGACCGTGATCCCCGCGCGATCGGTCGGCACCACGCCGAACACCGTGCGGCCGGTGTCCGGATCGTGCGCGGACACCGTCATGCGCTGCGAGCCGCGCGTACCGGAACAGAAGCCCTTCACGCCATCGAGCCGGTAGCCGCCGTCAGGCGTCGCCGTGGCCACGAGCCGCGTGTCCAGCGGATTGACCGCATTGCCCCACCACCAGTGCTGCTCGACCGTACCGCGCAGATAGCGTTCGCGCTGCGCGGCGTTGCCCCACACGTCGACGCTCACCACCTGCAGGCACTGGAACCCGACGAGATGCGCAAGCGCGCTGTCGACGCGCGCGACCTGCCGGATCGCGTCGTAGATCTCCGGCCACGCGGCTGCCTGCCCGCCGAACGCACGCGGCACCGCGAGCGTCAGCAGCCCCGCATCGGCGAGCCACTGCTTCTCCTGCGCCGCATGACCGCCCGCGCGGTCGCGCGCGGCGGCAGTGGCGCGCAACGCGTCGATCGTCCGGGCCAGCGCGGCGCGGTCGAAGGCGGGTGCATCGGTATCCGGCGCGAAGGTCGCCGGGCCACGTGGATCGTTCATGCGACGGCGTCCTGCGCAACCGCTTCACCCGATATCGGCACGAGCGCGTCGAGCGTGCGGCCGGTCAGCCGCGACAGGATCTCGCGCCGCCAGTCGTCGTAGATCGCGCGGTATTCGGCGACATCCGCACCGAACACGTGCGCGGTGTGCGCGTACTCGTCGTGCAGATAGTCGTCGAGCCGCGCCTGCGTTTCCTCGTCGGCCGCGATCACGCGATCGATCAGCGCGTCACGCTCGGCTGCCGGCAGCGCCTTCAACGTGTCGAACCACCACTGGACGATCTGCACGCGATGCCACTCCTCGTCCGGCCGGATCCGGTTCTCGCCGTGCTCGCGCATCGCGGCATCGCCAATGCGGCCGGTCTTGCGCTGGATCCACAGCTTCGCGAGGATGTGCAGCTCGTAATGCCATTCGAACGCGAGGAAGCCCGCGACGTCGCGCACCGCGATGTCGCCGATGCGCGCCCAGTGCGCGGCGACGAGCCGGTCGACTTCCGGCAGCGGATCACGGCCCGTCAGTTCGGTCACGCGTTCGCGGCCGATCACCGCATGCGCGCCGTCGTCGCCGAGCTGGCGCGACAGGATCAGCTGGAAATGCGGATCGTCGCAGAACAACGTGTCGATCGCCTTCGCGACGACCTGCACGATGAACAGGTCGTGCGATGCCATCTTCGTGTAGTAATCGGCGACGGCGGCCCGCTCGTCGTCGTTGCGCGGCTCGCGCGGCGGCGTGGCGAGCTTCGCCGGGAAGTCAGGACGATGGCGTCGCGCCACGTCGAGAAACAGCGCTTCCTCGAATTGTCCGTTCCATTCGCGCGGTGCGCCGATGGGCAAGGTCATAGGGTTCTTTCTCTCAGGATCATGAATGAAGCGAGCGGACGCTCGTGGCGTCGCTCAGGTACGCCGGGTCACGCGTCGGACCAGGCGGTCGCCCGTGATTTGCACGGCCGAGACGAGCACGATCAGGATCACGATCACGGTCGCCATGACGGTGGTGTCGAAACGCTGGTAGCCGTAGCGGATCGCGAGATCGCCGAGCCCGCCCGCGCCGACGGCGCCCGCCATCGCGGTCGAGCCGATCAGCGCGACGACGGTAATGGTGAAGCCGCCGAGCATGCCCGGCAGCGCTTCGGGCAGCAGCACGTGCCAGACGATGTGGCGGCGCTTCGCGCCCATCGCGAGCGCGGCCTCGATCAGCCCGCGATCGACCTCGCGCAGGCTCACCTCGGCGATCCGCGCGAAGAACGGGATCGCAGCGATCGACAGCGGTACCACGGCCGCCCAGACGCCGATCGTCGTGCCGATCAGCACGCGCGTGAACGGCAGCAGCGCGACGAGCAGGATGATGAACGGCGTCGAGCGGAACACGTTGACGAGCGCACCGAGCACCGCGTTCACGCCGCGCCGCTCGTAGATGCCACCGGGCGCGGTCGTCACGAGGATCACCGCGAGCGGGATGCCGATCAGCGCGGCGATCGCGGCCGACGCGGCGACCATCGACAGCGTGTCGCGGATCGCATCGAGCAGTTCGGGCCACCAGAGGTCAAACATAGCCGAGCACCTCCGCGTGATTCGCGTGGCGGCGCGCACGTTCGAGCAGCGCCGCCACCGCACCACCGCGGGCCGTCGATTGGCCAGCATCTTCCGCGCGCGGTGCTGCCGCGATCACGAGCCGCCCCTGTGCATGCCCCTGGATGCGCTCGATCCCGCCGTGCAGGAAGCGCACCGAGCCGCCCAGCGCCGCCGCGAGCGCGCCGACATCCGGCTCGCCGCCGCTCTCGCCCGTATAACGGACGTCGAGCACGACCTGTGCGCCTTCAGGCAACGCGGCCTGCTCGGGCAGCGGCTGCACGCGCGCGGCCAGTTCGGCCGGCAGGTCGTGCACGAGCGTGCTGAGCAGCGCGCGCGTCGCGCCGTGGCGCGGATCGCCGAACACGCGCCACACGGGGCCCGTTTCGACGACTTCGCCCTGTTCGATCACCGCGACCGTGTCGCACACCGCGCGGATCACTTCCATCTCGTGTGTGATCAGCACGATCGTCAGCCCGAGGCGGCGGTTGATGTCGGCGAGCAGCGCGAGGATCGACTGCGTCGTCTCGGGATCGAGCGCCGACGTCGCCTCGTCGCACAGCAGCACCTCCGGATCGTGCACGAGCGCGCGGGCAATGCCGACGCGCTGCTTCTGTCCGCCCGACAGACTCGCCGGATACGCGTCGCGCTTCGCGGCGAGCCCGACGAGCTCGAGCAGCGCCTCGACCTTGCGCACGCGCTCGGCCTTCGGCACGCCGGCGATTTTCAGCGGCAGCGCGACGTTCTCGAACACCGTCTTCGCGGACAGCAGGTTGAAATGCTGGAACACCATGCCGGTGCGACGCCGCAGCGCGACGAGCCCGTCCTCGTCGAGCGCGCCGACGTCGACGCCCTGCACGCACACGCGGCCCGAGCTCGGCCGTTCGAGGCCGTTCACGAGCCGCAGCAACGTCGACTTCCCGGCGCCGCTGCGGCCGATGATCCCGAAGACCTCGCCGCGCCGCACGTCGAGCGTCACGTCGCGCAGCGCGGCGGCCTGGCCGCGCGGCGTCGCGAACACCTTGCCGA
>NZ_JAAGPE010000052.1:0-239 GCF_017104605.1 Burkholderia sp. Ac-20384
AACATTAAAAAAAAAAAAAAAAAAAAAACCGTTATCAGCAAGACCTTACCTTAAAGCATCTTAATTATGTAGCTACCATAAACGAACGTATAGCACCATACCTACTACTATAACACTTCCCCCACATCACTGCTGCCACCATCCTCTCCCACTCCCCATTCACTCACATCACCGAGCCACTACCCTCTCGTCCACCAAGTTCCAACTCCACACACCACTCTTCACATCCCTCCCACTTA
>NZ_JAAGPE010000507.1:0-3999 GCF_017104605.1 Burkholderia sp. Ac-20384
TGGTGACTCGATACGGGCGCTTGTAGACCGGGCGCAGCCCCTGACGTTGCAGGCTGCGTCGCACGCGCTCAGCGCTCGCCGGCCGGCCCTGAGCACGCAATTGCCGCACGATGCGAGGACGGCCATATTCCCCTCTTCATGTTTTGCGCTGGTTAGTGACCGCCCACCGCGGAGCCCGTTGCTACCGCTCGCGCCGTGTACGAGAGCAGCCACACATAAGCAACGCCGTGAGTGCCAGAGCTTGATAGCGCATGTATTTTCCGATCAGTTGAAGACGCCTGCCTTCAGGTCATTTTCGAAGTCGACAATCCAGTGGCTGACGTGGCCGCCGTCGTACAGCCTCACTACGTCTTTGCCTCGTAGCCCAACAGTAACCTCCCGCCTGATCGCGCCAACTGCACCACCCGCCGGACATCGGTCTTCGTCGCGAACTTCGAACTCTTCAACATCGCGGCCACACTTCTTGCAGACAGCCACAAATTCGTCCCGTTCGTCCTGCGGAAACTCATGAAGCAGATGATTCGCCATCACTACCTCCATTACGTTTTCCGATCATTCGTCGGCATTGCCGTCGTTTTCAGGCTCTACGATCTGATAGATCTCGTCTTTCGGAGAATTCTTCTTCCCGGTTAGATTGAACCAGCTCACCTCGTCACCGTTCAAACCAAACGCCCGGAAAACGTACATCGGCGCCCGTGCCTCGTTGGCCGCCGCTTGAGCTTTTCTTAAGGTTTCTTCCATTGTTGGCTCCTTGTTTTCCGACTCAAACTAGCAAGTGAATTTGTGTGTTTCCACGTCGCGGCAATCTTCGTCGTAGGCCCGGTCAAGCCACTTCAAGAATGACTGCTTCCCGCCTTCGAGTGCCAACGTCGCGGGCGCGTCCTTCTCGGAAGGGGCAATCACTTGTCCTTGCGGCGTCATGTCATAGCCAATATCGACATAGTTTTCGTCCTCCCCACGCTTCGTCCCAATCCAGTAGGTAATGCTCACGACGCGGGGCTCGCCCGTGACTCCGTCATACCCGATGTCGTCTCCGCCCACGAGTGCCCGGTATTTGAACTTCGCCGGCCGTTTGTACTGCACATAGGCCAGAACTTGCGAAACCGTCGAACCGTCTGCGGTCTTGTGGCTGTTCACGTTCTGCGCCCATGTCGCAGCTATATCGGGAGTCAATTCCTTAGCCTTGGCCGGTGCGGTGGTCGCCTGCGCCGCGGTTTGTCCCGTCGTATGGCTCTCCTTGTCGCCGCACGCGGACATGAAGAAAGGCTTGCGTTGCATCAGATGTGGGAAAAATTTGTGCAAGTTGGTTTTCCGGTGTCTATCGCTCTTCGCTTTGCGCCTCGATTGCGGCCAGAAAATCGCGCGGCCCCGTTATAAGCATATGCAATTTGCTCGCTCGGCTGAGGAACGCGACGGTTTGGTCGTCGTGGCAGTAGTACGGCATGACCTCGACCGCTTCTTCGCCAGCGCGATAGCCCTCGACGTCGACCGACTCCCCAGTGTCGTCCCACGCTTCGTCCGCCTGAGCAGCGTCCGAGTACAGGCGCGGCCGAGCCGCATCCACCGTCCCGTCGTAGACAAAGTACATTACCGACTTGTCCCGGAATCGCACCGCGCCTGTATATCTCGCCATGACTGTTTTCCTATCAAGAGTCGACGACCGGCTGCCCTACTCAGATGGAGGGCAGGTCCAGCTGGATAAGGAACTCTGCAGGATTGTTACCGAGCCACGTTGGTTGCCGACCACGGCCAGGCCAGGTTCTACCTGTCGTCGGGTCGCGGTACATCGGAGCCGTCGACATGCGCCTTGGTTTGCGCTTATGCACTTTCTCTTGCAGATCCAGAACGCTAAGATCGAACTCCTTCATCAGTTCCTTGATCTGCCCGATCGCCGCTTCACGTTCGGCTTCGCGAGCGGCGTTGATTTGCGCATACAGTGCCTCTCGTTGCGCAATTAGGGCTAGGTAACCTGTTGGTTTGGAGTTCATGTTTTCGCAATTTGCTTGTTGCCGGCGCCGGCCCGGTGTTTTCCTATCGAAACAGCCGGGGAAGGAAAGACAGCTCAACTGCTCCCAATTTAAGAGTGATTGTGCCCGCCTTGTTCAGGGTCTCAGCCACAGAAGGTATGTCGACGAACCGAATCGGCTCGGACGAACTCATACTGATAGTGCCTGGCTGGTTACCCACCGCAGCCGAAACTATAAACACCTTCATGGTGTATGCGTCATGCCGATTGAACGGGACCAACTCAAAGTCCAGCGTCCCGCTGGGGGCGGCCGGTGTACAAGCTGACGGCTGCAAAACTTTATGGTGCCGGTCAAGACCATATGGCTCAACGTGAATCGCCTGGTCACCATGCGCGAGGGTGATACCAAACGAAAACTTCTGCCGGTCAACGTTTCCGCGATTCACGACTTGAATTTCCGCTACGTGAAGGTTCGAGAACTTTAGATCCGTAGACCCGTCGCTTACCGTAACGCTGGGATTGAATGCCGCGCCAGCAAAATCTGAAGCAAAAAGCGGGGTGACTTCAACCCGCTTTGCGACTGGTTGAACTCTACCTCGATGCGTGGCAACGCTCGCCGAGATGATTGCCCCAATTGCGCCTCCGCCAAGGAGGGACGCGCCGATTTGTACTATTTGAGGGAACTCAAGTGGCATATTCTTCCCCGTTAATTGTTATAAACGTTTGCCTATTGGTTGAGCTGGACTTGCCCAGCGTTTTCCGTGGTCAATTCGGATGCACGTACAGGGCCCGCGCGACGTGCGAGACAAGTTCACCTGGCGGCGTAGCGCCCAATTGACGGAGTTCAGCGAGAAAGGTCTCCAACTCACGGTAGCTGACTACCGCTCGACCCGCCGTGTTTGCCAGTTCATCGAGCTGGTCCGCGATTTGCTCAATATGCGACTGCCGTTCGGCTGATTTCTCGCGAGTGAGCATGGTTGGACCGGCCTGGACAAAGACATGCGAATGCATCCTCACATAGGATGCAACCGCCCGGATTGCCTGTTCAGCGTTGTCGACCATAAGCCCCCCTTTCCCAGTTTTCCTATTATCGGCTTGCGCCGCGATTACTTTATCAACCGCTTGCCCGCGGCCTTTGAGGCAGCCACGTCGAAAGTTGCCATGTGCTCGCACCCGACGACGTGTGCCGACCGCTCGATTAGGCAGTTCGCGAAATCCGCCTTTGCGGATGCCGCAAAAACGCGAAGCGTGTTTGGCTTCCATGCTTTCAATCTCGTAATACGCTCGTTTTGGTGTTTTGTGACGAGAGAGAAAGCGCTGGGCGTTCTTTTCCAGTGTAACCCGCATAAAGTCGCGTTTCCTCGGAAAAACCTGCGCGATGTCGCCGCTCAGGTAGAACGACCGAGCCGGGCATGGTATTTCGCCGCCTCGCGACGCATCCGCGCCTCCTCCGGCGACGCGTAGATCGACGTGGTGCCGAGCGACGCGTGGCCGAGCGTGCGTTGCACGACTTCGAGCGCGACGCCCGCGGCCAGCATCTGCGTGCCGACCGTGTGGCGGAAGGCGTGAGGCGACGTACTGGCCAGCTTGCGGCGCTCTGGCTCCGTCAGATCCGGCATCGCGTCGAGCAGCTGCGCGATCGCCCATTGTGTGAGCCCGCGCGCGCCGCGCACCGAGTAGCCCCCTTCCGTTGCGCTACCGGTGACTGCTTCGGTAGCGTCGACAGGTTCGCCGAACTTCTCGCGCGCCCGCGGCGTCGGCGGGATGACCAGCGGCGCCACCAGCGGCAAGCCGGGCGGCTCGGTCGCGGCCGCCCTGTCGCGATCCTGGCCACGATCGCGCCAGTGCGCGCGCAGTGCGTCGACGCACTCGTCGCTGATCGGAACGTAACGTTGCTTGTTGCCCTTGCCGATCACCTCGAGCAACCAGCTGGCCGGCGTGTCGTCCTCCGCCGGCATCCAGACGAGCGCGCCCCGCGTCACGGCGGCCGCCTCGGCGATCCGCAGGCCGCCATCCCCCATCAGCAGGAGCAG
>NZ_JAAGPE010000508.1:0-3719 GCF_017104605.1 Burkholderia sp. Ac-20384
TCGTTTCCCGCGTCACGGCGCCCCGCCCCTTCCGCACCCGTTTTTTGCCGCCGCTGCCCCGCCGCCCTTTTCTGAGATAGGATGGAACCGAGGACGATGTCGCGCCCGGCGCGCCCGTCCGCTAGCGGGGCCCGCGCGAGCTGCCCACCCTGGCCGTGCGGCCGGTGTGACACGGTCGCGTCGTGGCCTTGGTGTATCCTTGCCTACTCCGTGACAGCGCGCTCCGGCATGACCCGGGCGCACCACCATGAACGATTCGTATCCCAGTCGTAAGCCAACCGACAAACCGCAAGAAAAGCGCTCGCTGCTCGAGCGCCTGACCGACTTCATCTCGCCCGAGCCCGAATCCCGCGGCGAGCTGCTGGAAATCCTCCAGGACGCCCACGAGCGCAACCTGATCGACGCCGATTCGCTGTCGATGATCGAAGGCGTGTTCCAGGTATCCGACCTGTGCGCCCGCGACATCATGGTGCCGCGCGCGCAGATGGACGCGATCAACATCGCCGACAAGCCTGAAGATTTCATCCCGTTCGTCCTCGAGAAGGCGCACTCGCGCTACCCCGTGTACGAGGAGAACCGCGACAACGTCATCGGCGTGCTGCTCGCGAAGGATCTGCTGCGTTTCTATGCCGAAGAGGAATTCGACGTGCGCGGGATGCTGCGCCCGGCCGTGTTCATTCCCGAATCGAAGCGCCTGAACGTGCTGCTGCACGACTTCCGCGTGAACCGCAACCACCTCGCGATCGTCGTCGACGAATACGGCGGTGTCGCGGGCCTGATCACGATCGAGGACGTGCTCGAACAGATCGTCGGCGACATCGAGGACGAATACGACTTCGACGAGGAGGCCGGCAACATCATCTCGGGGCCCGACGGCCGCTACCGCGTGCGTGCGCTTACCGAGATCGAACAGTTCAACGAGACGTTCGGCACCGATTTCCCCGACGACGAAGTCGACACGATCGGCGGGCTGATCACGCATCATTTCGGCCGCGTCCCGCATCGCGGCGAGAAGCTGCAGCTCGGCAATCTCGTGTTCGAGATCCAGCGCGGCGATGCACGCCAGGTCCACGTACTGCTGGTGCGCCGCAATCCGCTCGCCAGCCGTCGCGCCGAAGCCTCGCACGAGGACTGACCGTCGCGCGCCAGCCGCGCGTTCCACAACCGCTCGCCCACTTTCGCTTCACATGGACGATCCGATCCTGTCCCGCCCGGCTGGCGGCCTTCTCGCGCCGACACCCGGCCGCGCGCTGCCGCGCTGGCACTACCCGGCCGCGCTGCTCGCCGGCGCAGCCAATACGCTCAGCTTCGCACCGACGCCGCATGGTGGCTGGCTGCAACTCGTCGTATTCATCTGGTTTTTCGCGCAGCTCACGCGCACCGCAAGCTGGCGCAGCGCCGCGCTCACCGGTGGCGCGTTCGGCTTCGGCAACTTCATCACCGGCATCTGGTGGCTCTACATCAGCATGCACGTGTACGGCGAGATGGCCGCGCCGCTCGCGGGCGGCGCGCTCGTGCTGTTCTCGCTGTACCTGTCGCTCTACCCGGCGTTCTCCGCCGGGCTGTGGTCGTTCTGCGCGGGCCATGCGTGGCATCGCCGCACGCCCGACCCGCGGCCGTTCTCGCCGACCTGGCACGGCGCATTCGCGTTCGCGAGTGCATGGGCGCTCGGCGAATGGCTGCGCGGCACCCTGTTCACCGGCTTCCCGTGGCTCGCCAGCGGCTATCCGCAGGTCGACGGCCCGTTCGCGGGCTTCGCGGCTGTCGCCGGCGTGTACGGGATCGCGTGGGTGCTCGCGCTGTTCGCCGCGCTGGTCGTGCAGGCACTCGCCGCCGCCCGGCCGTCGCCGCTTGCCGAGCCCCGTGCCGGCAATGCGCGCGTGCGCATCGCCGCGCCGGCCGGCATCGCGGTCGCGCTGATCGCGGCCGGTCTCGGCCTGTCGCAGGTCACCTGGACCGTGCCCGCGAACAAGCCGCTCACCGTGCGGCTGCTGCAGGGCAACGTGAAGCAGGACATCAAGTTCGAGGAAGCGGGCATCGACGCGGCGATCAAGATGTACACGCAGATGATCATCGAGAAGCCGGCCGACCTGATCGTCACGCCGGAAACCGCGATCGCGGTGATGATCCAGGAGCTGCCCGAGCCGTTCGCCGTCGCGATCCGCAAGTTCAGCGACACGACGGGCTCGGCCGTGCTGTTCGGCGCGGTCGGCGCATCGGTGACCGAGGATGGCCACTACGTCGACTATACGAACAGCCTGTACGGCGTGACGCCGAATTCGCGCGACATCTATCACTACGACAAGCACCATCTCGTGCCCTTCGGCGAATTCATCCCGTGGGGCTTCCGGTGGTTCGTCGACCTGATGAAGATGCCGCTCGGCGACTTCGCGCGCGGCGCCCCCGTGCAGAAGCCGTTCCTCGTGCACAACCAGCCCGTGATGGCCGACATCTGCTACGAGGACTTGTTCGGCGAGGAAATCGCCGCGACGATCCGCGACAATCCGCAGCCGCCGGGCGTGCTCGTCAACGTGACGAACCTCGCGTGGTTCGGCGACACGATCGCGCTCGACCAGCACTTGCAGATCGCGCGGATGCGCTCGCTCGAGACGGGCCGGCCGATGCTGCGCTCGACCAACACGGGGATGACGGCCGCGATCGATGCGCACGGCCGCGTGCTCGGCCAGTTGAAGCCGTTCACGATCGGCTCGCTCGACGTGCGGATCGAAGGCACCAGCGGCTTCACGCCCTACGTGACGAGCGGCAACAACATCGTGCTCGCGGTGTCGCTCGTGCTGCTCGCGTTCGGCTTCACGTTCGGCCCCGGGCTGCGCCGGCGCAACGGCAAGAAGAACGGCGACGACCAGCCGGAATGACGCAACGGCCGGCCGCTGCGCAGTGCGTGGCGGCCGCCGCCAAATCCAGCATGCAGCAGCGGCCCGTCGCCGCGAACCGGCCCGCGGCTCAGGCCTGCCGGGCCGATTGAGCCGATTGAGCCGGTTGCACCGGCTGCGCGGCCAGGCGCCGCAGGTCGCGGCTCACGTCCTCCATCACCGGCGCCCACGCGCCGAACACCGGTTGCCGGTACAGCGTCGCGGTCGGATACCACGGGCTGTCGTTGCGTTCGAGCAGCCACGGCCAGTGCGGATTCACGTCGAGCAGCACCCAGGTGCGCGCGCCGAGCGCGCCCGCCAGGTGCGCGACCGACGTGCAGACGGTGATCACCAGATCCAGCGCGCCGATGAACGCGGCCGTGTCGTCGAAGCTCGTCAGTTCCGCCGTGACATCCTCGATCGCGAAGCCGGCCGCGCGCGCCGCCGCCACATCCGCGTCCGCGCCCGGCTGCAGCGAATAAAACGCGACGCCGTCGATCCCGCGGAATGCATCGGCATAGCGCTCGAGCCCGACACGCCGGAACGGGTTGCGCTGGTGCCCCGCGCTGCCCGTCCACACGAGCCCGACCTTCAGCCGGCGGTCGCCCGCGAGCCGCGCGCGCCACGCGTCGCGCGCGGGCGGATCGGCCCGCAGGTACGGCACTGACGACGCGAGCGTCGACGCTTCCAGGCCGAGCATCAGCGGCAGGCCGATCAGCGGTACTTCGTAATCGAAGGCCGGCAGCTGGTCAACGCCGCCGCCCGCGCTGAACCCATCCGCATGCGCGCCGAGGCTGCGCTGCATCAGCGTGCCCACCAGCGGGAACGTATTCCAGATGAGCCGGC
>NZ_JAAGPE010000509.1:0-4068 GCF_017104605.1 Burkholderia sp. Ac-20384
AACAGCTCGATCGATTCGCTTTCAACCTCGACCTCGACGGGTCTGTCGTCGGCGAACAGCTCGATCACGTCGTTGTCGACCTCGACGTCGACTGGTCTCTCGTCGGCTACTAGCTCGATCGGTTCACTGTCGACCGGCCTCAGCTCGACCAACAGCTCGGTGACGTCGCTGTCGACCTCCACGTCGACCGGTCTCTCGTCGGCCACCAGCTCGATCGGCTCGCTGTCCACCGGCCTCAGCTCGACGAATAGCTCGGTGACGTCGCTGTCGACTTCCACGTCGACCGGTCTCTCGTCGGCCACCAGCTCGATCGGTTCGCTTTCCACTGGCCTCAGCTCGACGAATAGCTCGGTGACGTCGCTGTCGACTTCCACGTCGACCGGCCTGTCGTCGGCCAACAGCTCGATCACGTCGTTGTCGACCTCGACGTCGACCGGCCTCTCGTCGGCGAACAGCTCGATCACCTCACTGTCCACGTCGACCTCGACCGGCCTGTCGTCGGCCAACAGCTCGATCACGTCGCTGTCGACCTCGACGTCGACCGGCCTCTCGTCGGCGAACAGCTCGATCGATTCGCTGTCGACTTCGACGTCGACGGGCCTGTCGTCGGCCACCAGCTCGATCGGCTCGCTGTCCACCGGCCTCAGCTCGACGAATAGCTCGGTGACGTCGCTGTCGACTTCCACGTCGACCGGCCTGTCGTCGGCCAACAGCTCGATCGATTCGCTGTCGACCTCGACCTCGACCGGTTTGTCCTCGGCGAATAGCTCGATCACTTCGCTGTCCACGTCGACCTCGACCGGCCTGTCGTCGGCCAACAGCTCGATCGATTCGCTGTCGACCTCGACCTCGACGGGCCTCTCGTCGGCTAACAGCTCGATCACGTCGCTCTCGACCTCGACGTCGACCGGCCTCTCGTCGGCGAACAGCTCGATCGATTCGCTGTCGACTTCGACGTCGACGGGCCTGTCGTCGGCGAACAGCTCGATCACGTCGCTGTCGACTTCGACCTCGACCGGCCTGTCGTCGGCCAACAGCTCGATCGATTCGCTTTCAACCTCGACCTCGACGGGTCTGTCGTCGGCGAACAGCTCGATCACGTCTCTGTCGACCTCGACGTCGACTGGTCTCTCGTCGGCTACTAGCTCGATCGGTTCACTGTCGACCGGCCTCAGCTCGACCAATAGCTCGGTGACGTCGCTGTCGACCTCCACGTCGACCGGTCTCTCGTCGGCCACCAGCTCGATCGGCTCGCTGTCCACCGGCCTCAGCTCGACGAATAGCTCGGTGACGTCGCTGTCGACTTCGACTTCGACGGGTCTGTCGTCGGCCACCAGCTCGATCGGTTCGCTTTCCACTGGCCTCAGCTCGACCAATAGCTCGGTGACGTCGCTGTCGACTTCCACGTCGACCGGTCTCTCGTCGGCCACCAGCTCGATTGGTTCGCTGTCCACCGGCCTCAGCTCAACGAATAGCTCGGTCACGTCGCTGTCGACCTCCACGTCGACCGGTCTCTCGTCAGCCACCAGCTCGATCGGTTCGCTGTCCACCGGCCTCAGTTCGACCAACAGCTCGGTCACATCGCTGTCGACTTCCACGTCGACCGGCCTGTCGTCGGCCAACAGCTCGATCGATTCGCTGTCGACCTCGACCTCGACCGGCCTCTCGTCGGCGAACAGTTCGATCGATTCGTTGTCCACGTCGACCTCGACGGGTCTGTCGTCGGCCAACAGCTCGATCACGTCGTTGTCGACATCGACGTCGACCGGCCTGTCGTCGGCCAACAGCTCGATCACGTCGTTGTCGACCTCGACGTCGACCGGCCTCTCGTCGGCGAACAGCTCGATCACCTCGCTGTCCACGTCGACCTCGACCGGTTTGTCGTCGGCCACCAGCTCGATCGGCTCGCTGTCCACCGGCCTCAGCTCGACGAATAGCTCGGTGACGTCGCTGTCGACTTCCACGTCGACCGGCCTGTCGTCGGCCAACAGCTCGATCAGCTCGCTGTCGACCTCGACCTCGACGGGCCTCTCGTCGGCCAACAGCTCGATCACGTCGCTGTCGACTTCGACCTCGACCGGCATCAACTCGCTGTCCACCGGCCTGAGCAGCACGAACAGCACGATCCTGTCGCTGTCCACGTCGACGTCGACCGGTATCGGCTCGCTGTCCACCGGCCTGAGCAGCACGAACAGCTCGGTATCGTCGCTGTCGACCTCGACCTCGACCGCAATCAACGCCGCGAAGACGCACTACTACAGCGTCAACGACAACGGCGTGCAGCAAAGCAACTACGCCAACGACGGCGCAACAGGCGCCAACGCCCTCGCAACCGGCGTGAACGCCAGCGCAGCAGGCGCCAGCAGCGTCGCGGTCGGCGACGGTTCGAACGCGCAGTCGGCAGGCGCGGTCGCCATCGGCCAGAACGCATCGGCAACGGGCGGCAAGGCCGTGTCGATCGGCTCCGGCAACACGGCAAGCGGCGACGGTGCGGTCGCGATCGGCGACCCGAGCATCGCAACGGGTACCGGCGCGGTGGCAATGGGCGCGAACGACACGGCGACCGGCAATGGCGCAGTGGCGCTCGGCAACGCGAACACGGCCAACGGCGCCAGCGCGCTCGCACTCGGCAGCTCCAACCAGGCGCTCGCCGACAACACGATCGCGCTGGGCAACCAGGCCACAGCCAGCGCGGTCGGCGCACAGGCCTACGGCTCGAGTGCAACGGCAAGCGCCGCCAACTCGATCGCCTTCGGCACGAACGCGCAGGCCAACGTCGCCAACTCGATCGCACTTGGCGCGAACTCGGTCACGAGCACCGCGAACCCGACGTCGAGCGCCACGATCGGCGGTGTCACGTACTTCTTCGCGGGCAGCTCGCCGGTCGGCGTGGTGAGCGTCGGCGCACCGGGCCAGGAACGCCAGATCACGAACGTCGCGGCAGGCCAGATCTCGGCCAGCAGCACTGACGCGATCAACGGCAGCCAGCTCAACGCGACGAACAACGCGGTGAATGCGCTGTCGACGTCGACCGCGTCGAACGTCGCATCGCTGTCGACGGGCATCAACTCGCTGTCCACCGGCCTGAGCGCGACGAACAGCAACGTGGCCTCGCTGTCCACGTCGACGTCGACCGCGATCAACTCGCTGTCGACGTCGACCTCGACCGGCATCGGCTCGCTGTCCACCGGCCTGAGCACGACGAACAGCAACGTGGCGTCGCTGTCGACCGGCGTGACCAACATCAACAACTCGTTGAACTCGCTGTCGACGACGATCAACAACAACACGACGCGTGCCAACAACAACAACGGCGTCGCGGCGGACATGAGCGGCACGGGCAGCGATGCGCCGAAGGTCACTGCCGGCTCGAACTCGGTGGCGATCGGCGCGAACTCGACGGACGGCGGCCGCCAGAACGTCGTATCGGTCGGCAGCGACACGCAGCAGCGCCAGGTCATCAACGTCGCGCCGGGTACGCAAGGCACCGACGCGGTGAACGTGAACCAGCTGACGCAGGTGCAGACGACGCTGTCGACGGCACTGTCGGGCCAGCAGGCGCAGATCAACTCGCTGGGTTCGCAACTGCAGCAGACCGACCAGATGGCGAAGCAGGGTATCGCGGCCGTCGGCGCAATGGCATCGATCCCGCAGCTCGATCGCGATGCCAACTTCGGGATGGGCGTGGGCACGTCGACCTTCCTCGGCCAGAAGGCGATGGCGGTCAACATGCAGGCCCGCATCACGGAGAACCTGAAGGCGTCGATCAACGGCGGCTTCAGCGGCGGTCAGAAGGTGATCGGCGCCGGCATGCTGTACCAGTGGAAGTAACGCGTCGCGCCGCCAGGCCGCCCGGCTCGCCAGCCGGACGGCCCGCGGCGGCCCCGACCGCCGGACGAGCCCGCCGCGCCCCCCGTGGCGGGCTTCAGTCAACCCAAGCATTGAGGATGTAACCGTGAACAAACTCGCTCTTGCGCTCGCACTTTCCGCAACGGCCCTCGCCGCGTGCTCGACCGCATCCGGCCCGACCTTCAGCGCCTCCGAACTGCAGCCGCGCGACGGCGTGCG
>NZ_JAAGPE010000510.1:0-3939 GCF_017104605.1 Burkholderia sp. Ac-20384
TACGGCGATGAAACGCGCGGCGCCGACGCGTGGCCGGTCGACGCCACGCGGTTCCCGCGGATCGCCGGGCTGCCGGCCGCGCCCGAACCCGCGTTCGCGCCGTGCCCCGAGCAGCTTGGCCTTTATCCAGTTGTGCCGGATGCCGAATGGGTCGAGCGCGTGCTCGATTGCGGCGTGCTGACCGTGCAACTACGTGTGAAAGGCGCGACGCCGGACACCTTGCGGCGGGAAATCGCCCGCGCGGTCGCGGCTGGGCGCCGCCATCCCGATGCGCGTGTGTTCATCAACGATCACTGGCAGATCGCTGCAGATGAAGGTGCGTATGGTGTTCACCTCGGTCAGGAAGACCTCGAAACAGCCGATCTGGCCGCGATTGCGCGCGCGGGCTTGCGGCTCGGACTTTCGAGCCACGGTTATTACGAAATGTTGCGGGCGCTGCATGAGCGCCCGAGCTACCTCGCGCTCGGCCCTGTTTACGCGACCGCGACCAAGGCCGTTGCTGCGCCGCCACAGGGCCTCGCCCGGATCGCCCGTTATGCGCGCTTCGCGGGCGCCCAGGCGCCGCTCGTCGCGATCGGCGGGGTGGGGCTCGACGCGCTGCCGGCCGTGCTGGCAACGGGCGTCGGCAGTGTCGCGGTGGTCAGTGCGGTGACGGGCGCGACCGACTATCGGGCTGCTGTTGCTGCGTTGCAGCAATGTTTTTCCGGACAATTTGACAATCATTGACCGCAGGGGCTGAAGCGGCGTCACGACATCATTCCAAGGCAGGCCCTATAATTCGGCGTTCTGCGTAAAAGGACTGTCAGCTCCGTGAGCCCCACTCCTACCGAGACACTGCTGGAACTTCGCGACGTCGACTTTGGCTACGGCGACCGCCTCGTCCTGTCCAACCTGAACCTGCGCTTCGGGCGTGGGCAGGTCGTTGCGGTCATGGGCGGGTCGGGTTGCGGCAAGACGACCGTGCTGCGCCTGATCGGCGGCCTCGTGCGCGCGCGCCGCGGCCAGGTGCTGTTCGACGGCGCCGACGTCGGCGCGCAAACGCGCGACGGCCTGTACGCGCTGCGCCGCAAGATGGGCATGCTGTTCCAGTTCGGCGCGCTGTTCACCGACATGTCGGTGTTCGAGAACGTCGCGTTCGCGCTGCGCGAGCACACCGACCTGCCTGAAGACCTGATCCGCGACCTCGTGCTGATGAAGCTCAACGCGGTCGGGCTGCGCGGCGCGCGTGACCTGATGCCGTCCGAAGTATCGGGCGGGATGGCGCGCCGCATCGCGCTGGCACGCGCGATCGCGCTCGATCCGCAGCTCATCATGTACGACGAGCCGTTCGCGGGCCTCGATCCGATCTCGCTCGGCATCACCGCGAACCTGATCCGCACGCTGAACCAGGCGCTGGGCGCCACGTCGATCCTCGTCACGCACGACGTGCCGGAATCGTTCGCGATCGCCGACTACGTCTATTTCCTGGCCAACGGCGGCGTGCTCGCGCAGGGCACGCCCGACGAGCTGCGCGCATCGACCGATCCGAGCGTGCGGCAGTTCATCGACGGCGCGCCGGACGGCCCGTTCAAATTTCATTACCAGAGCCCGCCGCTCGCAGCGGATTTCGGGCTCGGCGGAGGGCGCGCATGATCAGCGCGATCGGACGTTACGTCATCGGCGGCCTCGAGCGCGCGGGCTACGGCACGCGGCTGTTCGTGCGCCTCGTGCTGGAATTCTTCCCGCTGCTGCGCCGGCCGCGGCTGGTCACGAAGCAGATCCACTTCCTCGGCAACTATTCGTTCGTGATCATTGCCGTGTCGGGGCTGTTCGTCGGCTTCGTGCTCGGCCTGCAGGGGTATTACACGCTGAACCGCTATGGTTCCGAGCAGGCGCTCGGCCTGCTGGTCGCGCTGTCGCTGGTGCGTGAGCTGGGGCCGGTCGTCACCGCGCTGCTGTTCGCGGGCCGCGCGGGCACGTCGCTCACGGCCGAGATCGGTCTGATGAAAGCCGGCGAGCAGCTCACCGCGCTCGAAATGATGGCGGTGGACCCGATCAAGAACGTGATCGCGCCGCGCATGTGGGCGGGCATCATCGCGATGCCGCTGCTGGCCGCGATCTTCAACGCGGTCGGCGTGCTCGGCGGCTACTTCGTCGGCGTCGTGCTGATCGGCGTCGATCCGGGTGCGTTCTGGTCGCAGATGCAGGGCGGCGTGCAGGTCTGGGCCGACGTCGGCAACGGCGTGCTGAAGAGCATCGTGTTCGGGTTCGCCGTGACCTTCATTGCGCTGTATCAAGGGTATGAAGCGAAGCCCACGCCTGAGGGCGTGTCGCGCGCGACCACCAAGACGGTCGTGTTCGCGTCGCTCGCCGTACTCGGCCTCGATTTCCTGCTGACTGCGCTGATGTTCAGCTAAGCCTCAGCCAAGCCAAATTTTGGGATGACGATGAAAAAGACTGCTCTCGACTTCTGGGTCGGCCTGTTCGTGGTGGTGGGCTTCCTTGCGGTGCTGTTCCTGGCGCTGAAGGTCGGCAACATGAGCTCGCTGTCGTTTCAGCCGACCTATTCGGTGAAGATGAAATTCGACAATATCGGCGGGCTGAAGCCGCGCGCGGCCGTGAAGAGCGCGGGTGTCGTGGTCGGCCGCGTGAAGACGATCGGCTTCGACACGAATACGTATCAGGCACTTGTCACGATCGATGTCGACGGCCAGTATCAATTCCCGAAGGATTCGTCGGCGAAGATCCTGACGTCGGGCCTGCTCGGCGAGCAATATATCGGTCTGGATCCGGGCGGTGACACCGAAATGCTGAAGACGGGCGATACGATCACGATGACGCAATCGGCGATCGTGCTCGAAAACCTGATCGGCCAGTTCCTGTACAGCAAGGCTGCCGATGCGGGTGGGGCGAAGCCGGCAGCCGGTGCGCCGGCTGCACCGGCACCGGTGGCGGTGCCGGCGTCGGCGGTGTCCGCTGCGTCCGGTTCGGCGGCCCAATAACCACACGAGAGAAAACAAGAGGGTAATGACCATGCAGACGATCCGCATCAGGCAGGCCGCGCTGGCGGTAGCGGCAGTCGCCGCGTTGAGCGGCTGCGCGACCGTGCAGACGCCGACCAAGGGCGATCCGCTCGAAGGCTTCAACCGGTCGATGTACAAGTTCAACGATACGGTCGATACATATGCGCTGAAGCCGGTCGCGAAGGGCTACCAGTACGTGGTGCCGCAGCCGGTGCGCGACAGCGTGACGAACTTCTTCTCGAACATCGGTGACGTCTACATCGCGGCGAACAACATCGTGCAGCTGCGGATCGCGGACGGCGTCGGCGACATCATGCGCGTCGTGATCAACACGGTGTTCGGTGTCGGCGGCCTGTTCGACGTCGCGACGATCGCGAAGCTGCCGAAGCACACGGCCGACTTCGGGATCACGATGGGCCGCTACGGCATGCCGTCGGGCCCGTATCTCGTGCTGCCGCTGCTCGGCCCGAGCACGCTGCGCGACACGGCCGGCCTCGGCGTCGACTACGTCGGCAACCCGCTCACGTACGTGAAGCCGGATGGCGTGAGCTGGGGCCTGTTCGGCGTCAACCTCGTCAACACGCGTTCGAACCTGCTGGGCGCGGGCGACGTGCTCGATGCCGCGGCGCTCGACAAGTATTCGTTCGTGCGCAACGCGTACCTGCAGCGTCGTCAGATGCTGATCAGCAACGCGCGCGGCGAGGCGGCCGCGCAGTCGAGCAATGACGCGCTGCCGAAGTACGACCTGCCGGAAGACGGCGCGGCGCCGGCGGCAGCCGGTACGGCGGGCGCGGCAGCGGTGGGCGGTGCAACGGCAGCTCGGAAGAGCGGCGGGTAGGGGAAGAGGGTAAGATACTGTGTAGATCTCGGTGGGCGCCGGAGCCGTAAAAAAAAACAAGAATGAGACTAGAGAGCAGCACAGGAGCAATACGACAGA
>NZ_JAAGPE010000511.1:0-4030 GCF_017104605.1 Burkholderia sp. Ac-20384
ATCAGCCGCAGCGGCGCCTTCTAGCCGGGCGGTAGCGCGGCGGCCAGGTCGTTCAGCTCGGCCGAGCGGCCGATCGTCTTGTCGCCCAGCTTCACGATCACGTCGCCGGGCTTCACGCCGGCCGCGGCAGCCGGCGAGCCGGGCGCGACGCCATTGACGAGCGCGCCCGCCGGACGCGGCAGCCCGAACGCTGCGGCGAGCCCGATCCCGACATCCTGCACGTCGACGCCGATCGCATTACCGGATGACGGCTCGCCCGGCGCCTGCGACTGCTGCGCCTGCGCCTGCGCCTGCATCTGCTTCTGCAGTTGCGCACGCACCTTTGCAGCAAACGCGATCGGGATCGCGAACGTCATGCTCGCGTAGCGGTCGGCGCCCGTATAGACCTGCACCGCGATACCGATCACGTCGCCCGCGCGATTGAACACGGGGCCGCCCGAATTGTCGGGGTTCGGCGCGATGTCGGTCTCGAAGAACGGGAACGCGCTGCCATCCGGCAGCCGGTGCGACGTCGCGCTGACGATACCGGCCGTGACCGTGTTGCCCGACCCGTCCGGCGCACCGATCGTCATCACCGGTTCGCCCGCGCGTACCTTCGACGAATCGCCGACGCGCACGAACGGCAGCTTCGTTGCGTTGACACGCAGCACCGCGACATCGCTTTGCGGATCGACGGCCAGCACGGTCGCCTTGAATTCGCGGCGGTCGGTGAGCCGCACCGTCACGTCGGTCGCATCGTCGACCACGTGGGCGGAAGTGAGGATCAGGCCGTCGGCGCTGACGATGAAACCCGAGCCGCTGCCCGATACCGCGCGCGGCGCCGTGTCGGGTGCCGGCGCCTGTGCCTGGGCTTGTGCCTGGGTTGGCGCCTGCGGGCCCTGCGCGGGCGGCGGTGCGTCGTGCCGGAAGAACGCGGCGAGCGGATCGTCGGGATCGAGGATCGAGAAGGACGGCCCGCCGGCCTGCTGGTCGGGTGCGGCGGTCATGATGGTCACGACCGCCGGGCCGTAGCGGTCGACGATCGCCGGAAAATCGACCGGCATCGCATAAGGCGTAGCAGCCGGCCGCTGCTTCATCGGGTGGGGCGTGACGGGCGGCGAGAGGGTTCCGGCAAGGGCAGCCGGCGGCGGCAGCAAACAGCCGGCAAACACGCCCCCGATCAACGCGGTGCGAAGCACGGCGCGAGCAAGCGTCTGGCGAACCACAGTGCACCTCCCCCGGGAGTCGCGGCGCCGACCTGCGCGAGACGCACAGCCGCCCGACAAGCACCGGTACACGCATCCATTTATAGCTCACGCGGCCTGTTCGAACATACGAATCGAAACCCGAATGCCGGGCGGCGCGGCAGGCGCGGAGCCGCGACGGGGGCCGTTTCGAACAAAGTGCGCGGTTCGTCAATCCGCACAAGTCCGATTGTCGTGCGTGGGGGTGGGTGGTTCGTGGCGGGCGGTGCCATGCATGCGCACCTTCGCTCTACCTGGATGTCGATGAACGTCGAGAGGCGAGCGATCGCCCGCCATCACCTCGAATCGACTGTGTGGGCTTCCGCCAGCGTCTGCAGGCGTCGACTCAGATCCCGAACCGCATCGGCCGGCACCCCCGACACGACCAGGCACAGGTTCTTGTAGATCCACACGAGTCCGAGCCCGGGACCCGCGATGGAGCTCTGGACCGACACGCTTCCGAGCGGATCGGGATCCGTCTCGAACGGCACGCGCGCGATCGTCGGCGACGTGGTCTCGTCGAGGAAATAATCCGCCGCCTTGAAGCGATCCCTGGCCTGCGCAACCGTGATCGACACGCCCGCCCCGTTGAACCGGCCGTTGAAGACAAACACCCGGACATCCTTGAGCGGCCCGATTTCGTCGAGACGCTGTTCGAAAGATTCGATCTTCAGCGCATTCAAACCGGGGACACGCTGCGTTGCGAGGTTCCCCCAGTCGAACGCGACGATCTTCCGGCCATCGTCGGTCGCGAACTTCCGGTCGAAATCGATGCGCGCCTTGAATGCGTCGACGCGCGCGGTCGGGCTGAAAGCTCGCCGGATGGCTTCGGCTCGTTCTTCCGCACTCATGACGTTTCCCGATGCCGGCGCCTGCGCGTGGCTCAAGCCGGCAAACATGGAACCAAGCAGCAGGCCGATGACGCACGCTTTCATTGCACCGCTCCTGCGCCGTGCGACACCTTTGCCATCGTCACGAGGCCGGCGAAGAATCGCATCGTGTGTCGGTGTCACAACGCCCGAATCGGGCCGCCCGGCAGAAGCAAAACGAGCACTCACGGCGCGACTCCCGCAATTCTTTTGTCCGGTGCCGGGCAGTCAGGGCTGCTGTTCAACACCGTAAAGTGTCCCGGGCAAGCCTTGCTGGGCACCTGCAATCCTTCCGGAAATGCCGGGGCGCCCGGCAGCCACGGCGACGCGTATGCCTTGATCGTGTCTCCCGGGAAAAACACGATCCACAGATAGCCGTCCGAGAACGAACCATACTGCTCGATCGGCACGACCCGGCTGGCCATTGCATGCGGATTGCGCCGGACCATCTCGTCGTTGCGCCATTCGACCTCGACCGTCAATCCCGGGCGCCATTTTTCAGGAACGGACACGCAGCAGGTGATGCCGCCGCCGGCGCTGCCGATACGGGCGGCCACGTTTCCGCCCCAGGTGCCGTCGACAGAGTAGGTACCGATCGGCACGTCCGTGTAGTTCAGCGCATTCAGCTTCAGCCCGATCCCGGCATCCTTGCCGCCGGGTAGCGCGACGTCATCCGTCGCACGAGAGCACCCTGCTCCCGTAGCGACGGCAGCCAGGAAAACGGCCAGACGAACAACGGTCATCATCGATCCAGCTCGCGCATTCATGACTCGATTCTCTTGTCGGGATCCCGAAGTGAAATCGCAAGCGATACGGTAGCGGAAATCACCGGTGACCGGTGATGCAACCCGCGCGCCCGACCGCCCTCACGTCACGCCCCACCCACCCGCTCCGCGATCGCCGACAGCATCCGCAACATCGGTTCGAACGCGTCGGCCGACGTATTGCCGAAACCGAGCACGAGCCCGTTACCCGCCGATGCTGCATCGATCGAAAAACCCGACAGCGGAAACGGCCCGATGCCGTGCGCGCGCGCCGCGTCGACGATCGCGCGATCGCGGTAGCGCGCCGGCAGTCGCAGCGCGAGATGCAGCCCGCACGGCCCGCCCTCGATCTGATGCGGCACGCTCAGGTTGCCGTCGAGCGCGGCGAGCAGCAACCGTCGCCGGTCGCGGTACAGCCGGCGCATGCGGCCGAGATGGCGGCCGTACTCGCCCGTCTCGATGAAATCGGCCAGCGCGAGCTGCACGTGGCGCGTCCCACCACGCAGCATCTCCGGCAACACCGGCCGCACCGCCGCCAGCAACGCGTCGGGCAGCACGAGAAAACCGATCCGCAGCGCCGGAAACATCGTCTTGCTGAACGAGCCGAGATAGACGACGGGCGAATCGGGCGCGAGCCCGTGCATCGCGCCGATCGGCTCGCCGGTATGGCGGAATTCGCTGTCGTAGTCGTCCTCGATGATCCACGCGCGATGCCGGCGCGCGGCATCGATCAGCGCGAGCCGGCGCGAGATAGACAGCACGGCGCCGGTCGGGAACTGGTTCGACGGCGTCGTATAGACGAGGCGCGGCGTCCGCTCGCGCCAGTCGTCGGCTTCGACCCGCAGCCCTTCCGCGTCGACCGGCATCGGCACGACGTCGAGGTCGGCGGCCTGCATCGCGGTGCGCGCGCCGCGATAGCCGGGTTCCTCGACCCACACCGTATCGCCCGGGTTCGTCAGCAACTGCGCGCACAGCGCGATCGCGCCCTGTGCGCCTTCCGTGATCACGATCTGCTCGGGATCGCAGCGCACGCCGCGCGTCACGGCCAGATGGCGCGCGATCGATTCGCGCAGCCCGCGCTCGCCGAGCGGATCGCCATAGCCGAGCAGGTCGCGGCCGGCGCGACGCAGCGCGCGGTCGATCGCATGGCGCCACGCGTCCGCCGGGAAATGCG
>NZ_JAAGPE010000512.1:0-3897 GCF_017104605.1 Burkholderia sp. Ac-20384
TGGCGTGGGCCTGGCCGGCGCGCTCGCGGGCGCGGTGGCCGTGTCGATGCTGATGCTCGGCAGCGTGCCGCCTGCGCATGAGCCGGGCTATCTGACAACGACGTTCGGTGGGCCGAGCGTGGACTGGAGTGATGAATGAGTGAGCGTGGCTGGAAATTCGTCCTCGTCGGTTCGGTCGTGCTGAACGTATTCATGCTCGGCGCGATCGGCGGCGGCGCATATCAGTGGTTTTCGACGCATCGCGACCTGCGGGCCGCGGGCGCACCGGCGTCGCGCACCGCACTGCGTTTCGCCGCGGACGAATTGCCGGACACGCGCCAGCAGGAATTCGCCGAGGCACTGAAGGCGGCGCGCAAGGACGGCCGCGATTTCGCGCGGGAAGGGCGCGACGACCGGATCACCGTGCTGGATCTGCTCGCCGCGCCGCAACTCGATCGTACGGCGATCGACGCCGCGCTCGATCGCACACGTGCGGCCGATACCGCGCTGCGTACGCAGGTCGAGCGCAGCGTCGTCGATTTCGCGGCGACGCTGACGCCGGACGAGCGCGCGAAGTTCGTCGACGGATTGCGGCGTAGCGGTAACTGGCGGTTGCCGCCGAAGTTTCAGAAGAAGCAGGGCGACGCGGCGAGCAAGTAAGCGAACGCCGCGCGGGCTACGTGCGGCGGCATGCGCTTTCAGTGACGCGCAACCCGGTTGCGGAAGGCTGATCCGCAAGGTTTGCTTGCAGGCAGGCTTCAGTGAAGGATCGCGAGCGGCAACCGTAACTGCGCAACGAGGCTGGCACGTTCAACGTGCAAGCATCCACGCGGAGATCGCGTCGACCACGCCGCTCTCCAGGCCGTTGAAGCCGTGATAGGCAAACGCTTCGCACGGATCGCCCCGGGACGTGCCGCCCGACACGATCATCAGTTCGGCCTTCGAAGACTGGTCCAGCTTCTTCAACAGCGTATCCGTTTCGGACACCGGACAATACTTGCAACCGTCTTTCTCGTGGTGAACGACGAGCACCGGAATCCTGAGGCTGGCCAGGTTCATGTCCGTGACCGCGGTGCCGCCTCGATCTTCGCGGAGGATGGTGGACGTCAGCACGATACCGTCGGGCCCGCCGCCGCCGGCCAGTGCAATCGCAATGGACGCGGCGGACTGGGTGCCGCGGCTCGTTCCGACCAGCCACACCGGTACGTGCAGTTGCTCCCGCAACCAGGCGATCACGGCACGCGCGTCGTCGGCGTGTTCTTGCGAAAGTCGAAAGCCGTTGAGGTAGGGCGCGGATTGCCGGTCGCTCGGTGCATCGATGACCGCGACGGCGATGCCGTCCTTCACGAACAGCTGCCTGGTGCGGACGAGAAAATTGCCTGCACCCCATCCGAATCGTCCGGACGGTTCCAGTTGCAGCCCGCCATGTCCGCCGGCATAGAGAATGGCCGCGGCCTTCGGTACGTCCGGCGCGATGAACAGAAACCGTTGCGTCACGCCGGGACGGGTCGGAATGTCGACGACCTTGGGCTGGCTCTGCGCATGCGCCGGATAGCCGTGCAGCGTCAGCGCGACGGCAATGAGCCAGGCGCGGGTCCAGCGCGACGGCGGACGCATCGAACCGGCCCAACGAAACCGGGCACGCAAGCTGACGGGAAGAGTGGGCATCGTAGCGGTGGCCGGCGCATTCCGCCGCGGCAGGCGGGAATGCGGCAGCTTCTCCTGGTCAATGTTGTGGCGTCTTGTCGACGCAGTGTGATGCGATGCGTGTCGAGCCGTGTTGGCTCGAACGGTCGTCACCTTCCCGACGTGCAACGCTCAATGTGATTCGACAAACTGAATGATTTCGCCGTTGTCGCGCTTGAGATAGAGGTCGTCGCCCTTCACGCGAACGTCGTTGCACGAATACGGGATCTTGCGGCCCTTGCTGCACACCTTGCCGTCCTCGGCCTTCCAGTCGCCGTGATCGGCAAATCCCTGGCTCGACTTGAAATCGTAGTCGCCGCTATTGCCGTACTGGACATGCCACTGGGTACCGTCCGCCAGTTTGATGTCGAATGCCTTGCCCGCGAGACGTTGCTGGATGTCCGACGCGGCAGGCGTGGTGGAACCTTCGGGAAAGGCCGCTTGATCGGCAAAAGCGAGGGCGGGAGTCAGCAGAAGGATGGCGAGCAGCTTGGTCATGGTCAGTCTCCGGTTGTACCGAATTCTTGCTTTGGGGCGAGACGAAGAAGCGCCGCGACGCGGGGCGAGACATTCCATTGAGTCTAGGTGGCTTTCGGGGAACGGCAAGCGTCCCGGCGGCTGCGGCCGGCGAGTTTGCCGACGGGATTCATGCCGGTCAGGCCAGTGAAAGCCTGTTAGCCGAATGTCGAAACATGCCCGTCCTTCGCAGGGACACGGCACCCCGGTACAGCGGCTGATCGCTCACCGATTCACTGCATTCGTCAGCCGAATCCGCGACGGGAATGCGAACGGCAACACGCGTGCATTCGAAGCTGCGCGACGCACCAGAAATATTCGCATTCCCGGCGACGGATTTTCCGCCGACCGACGTTAAACACGGGTACGCATCGCGAGAGCCCTTCCATGGATCACCCGAACGACATCACACCGGCCGCCATCGCGCTGAACCGCTTCGGTCTCGGCGCACGCGCCGACGAAGCGTCGCCTGCCGACCCGAAGGCGGCGCTGGTCGCGCAATTCGACCGTTACGACGCGCGGCCGGCCGCGTGGGCCGGCGAGCCGGACGCGGTGGCGCTCGCGACGCGCTTCGCGAATGCGCGCAATGCGATGACGGCCAACGATCCGGCAACGAAGCGCGCGACCGAGCAGTCGATCCGGCGCGACGGCAACGACACGTATCGCAGCGCCGTCGTCGCGCGGATGAACAGCGCGCTGAATGCGCCCGCGCCGTTCGTCGAGCGTCTCGTGCATTTCTGGGCGAACCATTTCGCGGTATCGGTCGACAAGGGGCCGGTGGCAGCGTACGCGGGCGCGTTCGAACGCGACGCGATCCGTCCGCACGTGCTCGGCCGTTTCGAGGACATGCTGGTCGCCGTCGAACAGCATCCCGCGATGCAGCTGTTCCTCGACCAGGCGCGCTCGGTCGGCCCCGACAGCCCGGCCGCGCTGCGCGCCGAAACGCGCAATCCGACGGCCAAGCGCGGGCTCAACGAGAATCTCGCGCGCGAAATCATGGAGCTGCACACGCTCGGCGTGCGCACGGGTTACACGCAGGCCGACGTGACGGAATTCGCGCGTGCGCTGACCGGCTGGAGCATCGCCGGCGGGCGCGGCCCGCAGCCCGGCGATGCGGCGCCCGGCGCGTTCGTGTTCCGCCCGAAACTGCACGAGCCCGGCGTGCGGACCGTGATGGGGCGCAGCTACGACCAGCCCGGCGAAGCGCAGGCGCGCGCGATCCTGCACGACCTCGCACATTCGGAGGCGACCGGCCGGCATATCGCGTTCCAGCTTGCACGCCATTTCGTCGCCGACAATCCGCCGCCTGCGCTGACCGACCGGCTCGCCCGCGCGTTCGATGCGAGCGGCGGCGATTTGCCGACCGTCTATCGCGCGCTCGTCGACGCGCCCGATGCGTGGGCGCCGGTCAACCGCAAGTTCAAGACGCCGTGGGAGTGGGCCGTGTCGTCGCTGCGCGGGCTCGGCTGGCGCGACTCCGGCGACCTGAAGGTCGCGCCGCTGCTCACGCAGCTTGGCCAGCCGGTGTGGCGGCCCGGCTCGCCGGCAGGCTACGACGACGTTGCCGCGAGCTGGGCCGCGCCCGACGCGCTCGTGCGCCGTGTCGAGCAGATCGGAAGCGCGTCGGGTAGGGGAAGAGTGTAAGATACTGTGTCGATCTCCGTGGGCGACCTATCCCTAAACCACAAAACGACAGCACTCAAGACACACTCTAGC
>NZ_JAAGPE010000513.1:0-3727 GCF_017104605.1 Burkholderia sp. Ac-20384
TCGCGGCGTATCTCGCGCGGCGCGGCGAACCCGGGTCGCCCGACGCGCTTGCCGGCCACGACTGCCTCGCATGGCACGGTGCGCCGCCGCCCGGTGCGTGGCGCTTTGGCGAACGCCGCCACGTGCCGGCGCAGCCGCGGTTTCGCAGCAATCATTCGGAAGCGTTGCTCGAAGCCGCGATCGACGGGCTCGGCCTCGCGCACCTGCCGACCTGGCTCGCGGGCGATGCGCTGCGCGACGGACGCTTGCGCGCGGTGCTACTGGAGTTCGCGGCGGCGCCCGAGCCGGCGACGATCCACGTGTTGCGCCAGCAGGCGCGCGGCACCGCACGCGCGTCGCGGCTCGTCGGGTTCCTCGCGACGTGGTTCGCGCAGCCGGCATGGGATGCCGCGTGGGCATGACGGCGGGCGGGTGCCCGTGCCGAAAGAAAAAAGGGCCTCGCATGCGAGGCCCGTCAAAGGTCGGAGAAGCCGGTACGCCGGCCGGCAGCCGCAGGCTGCGCGGCACCGGCCGGATGCGCACCGTTACTGCGTCACTACCTTGCGCGGCTTGAAGATGCCCTGGTATTGCAGTGCCGGGCGTTCCTTCGTCACCGGCTCGATGCCGCCGAAGGTCGGCGTCTGGCGCAGCTTCATCGCGGCCGGCGAAGCGACCGAGCCGATCGACGTCGAGCGCGACGCCGGCGCGAGGTTGTTCGCCACGAGCAGCGCGGCTTCGCTCTTCAGGTTCGCGAGCAGGACCGGATCGGTCGAGCCGTTGACCTGCGTGAGCAACCCGCTCCAGGCCGCATCGCTGTAGTTCACGACGTAGTAGTCGAGCCCGCTCGGGTCGGCGACCACGCCCGTGCAGCCGTCGACGCGCGTTTGCGTCTGCGTGTCCTTCAGCGCGAGCGTCGTGCGTTTCGCGAGACCCTGGCCGTACGCGAGCGTGATCGGCACCGTCCATTGCAGGCCCGGATACGCGTTCTTGTTCGGGAACGGCTGCTGCTTCAGCGTGATGACGGTCTGGTTCTTCGTCAGGTCGCACTGCGTGTCGAGCGAGATCAGCGGCACCCCGGTCTGACGGACATAGCTGTCGCCGATCGCGCCGATCGCCTGGCCGCTTTCCTTCGACAGCGCATCCCACAGACGCTTCGGCGTGCCGTTGCCGAACGAGTAGTCGACCAGGTACTGTTGCAGGCCCTTGCGCAGCGTCTGTTCGCCGAGATAGTTCTCGAGCGTCTTCAGCACGTGGCCGCCCTTGTCGTACGTGAACGCGCTGGCGCTCAGCACGAAGTCGTTCGACGCCCAGCCGTTGAAGTTCGGTGCGACCGGGAACGCGTTCGGGCCGATGTCACGATTGATCACGCGGTACTTGTTCTTCACCTGGTCGAGCCAGCTGAACTCGTTGGGGAAGAACTGGATCGTCGTCTTCGTTTCGAAGAATGTCGCGAACGACTCGTTGAGCCATACGTTGTCCCACCAGTCGGTCGTGACGAGATCGCCGAACCACTGGTGCGCGACTTCGTGCGTCAGCACCTCGTTGCCGTAGTGCGACATCGGCTGGCCCGGCTGCGGCAGGATGTCGTCGGCGAACTCGAGGATCGACCCCCAGTTCTCCATCCCGCCGAAGTTCAGGTCCTTCTGCTCCTTGAACGCGTCGTTCGCGGCCACCGTGTCGAACTTCGTGAGCGGCAGCGCGATGCCCGTGTAGCGGTAGTAGAAGTCGAGCGCCTGCTTGGTGCGGTCCATCGCCGGCTTCGCCCAGTCGCTCATGCCCGGCGGCGTGAACACGCGCAGGTGCAGGCCGCCCTTGCCGCCCGGCAGCGGGCTCGTGAAGTCGTCTTCATAGGTGTCGAACAGGCCGCCGCCGAAGAACAGCAGGTACGACGGCATCGGCGGGGTCTTGTCGAACTGCACGAGCTTGTAGCCGCCGCCGATGTTGGTCGACGGCTTCTCGGCCGCGTTCGACACGACTCGCCAGCTCTGCGGCACTTCGGCCGTCACTTCATAGGTCGGGCGGAACGCCGGCTCGTCCCAGCCGGGGAACCACTGGCGCGACAGGTTGGTTTCGCCTTGCGTGAGGATCGCGCCGCTCGTCTTGCCGTCGGTGCCCTTCAGGTCGACGCGGAAGATGCCTTCCGCGGCCGAGCAGCCCGGATACGGATCGTCGCCGCAGCTGCCGCCGGTCTTCGCAACCGGATCGTCATACGACTTGAAGTTGATGATGCCCGACCATTCCATGTGCAGCGAATAGTTGCCCGGCGAGATCGTGCCGCTCACGGGGCGCAGCTGATAGAAGTCGCCCTTGTCCTGCGGCGTCGCGATCAGCTGGATGTTGCCCGGCTGCAGCGTGATGCGGCCGTTCGTGAACTTGATCCGGTGGCCGGCGATCACGATGTTGTTGACCGGCTTCAGCACCTTGATTTCGACGTCGGCGCGGCCGTCGAACGCGTTCAGCGCTTCGTTCGGGCGGAACCACAGCCGGTAGTTCACGGGTACCACGGTGTCCGGCAACTCGACAGGCGATACGCTCTTGTCGACATTGGATGCGCTTGGCGGCGCGGTGACGGTGGGCGACGAGCCCGAGTGCGGCGCGCCGGCGGAGCTGAGCGCGGACGCCGAGCCCACGCCGCCGTCGTCGCCACCGCAGCCCGCGAGCGCGAGTGCGGCGACGATCGGCAGATAACGCATCTTGCGAATGTTGATCGACATGACTGAAACCTCGATTGTTGAAAGAATCGTTCAGTGCTGCGAAAACGCCGGCAAAAACAATCCCCTCGCCGTTAATCAACAGCGATGAAAATGCCAATGACGGATTATTCGAAAAGACGGCGGCCGACTACGTGAATGTAATCATGGTTTACTGCCCCCTCTGGATTTCCGGATGTCGGTTAACTTGCCGGTTCAAAATGGCCGGGCGCGTGTTGTACTGAATTGATTTCGCGCGCACGACACGGAGCCGCACGCCCTGCGCGGGCGCGCTTTCCCCTTGAACAGACGACCTACAGGGCTGGCCGGGCCTGGTCGCAGGATGGCCGGAAGGCGTGTCGCCATTCCGTAAAAACACCGTCATGCGGCTTCAAGGTTTGTCGGCTTGCTCGAAGGATGCGTAAATATACTTGATGGTTTTAGGTAAAGGAAACGAAAAATTTAGAAATTGCATCTATTGAATTCACGGTGCTTCATTGAATGCTGGAAAGCATTAATGCGCTTTTCGTTTGACTGTTATTTTCGTAGTTTTAATCTATTAACGATCTCGCGTGACGGCGAAAACTACGAAACCCGGCGTACGGAGGCATGCTCGGTACAATGCAGCGACGATCCGCTCACCGATTGCCGCGAGGAGGTTCTCCCATGCCACGAGCCCTGTTCCGTATCGCGCCGCTGCGCGCCGTGCTGCTGCTGTTCGCTGCCGTGCTCCTGCTCGGCGGTTGTGCTGGGCTGACGCGCGACCCGGTGAACGTGACGGTCGCCGGGCTCGACCCGCTCGTCGGGCAGGGCCTCGAGATGCGTTTCAGCCTGAAGCTGCGCGTGCAGAACCCGAACGACGCGCCGATCGAATACGACGGCATCTCAGTCGCACTCGACCTGAACGGCACGCCGTTCGCGAGCGGCGTCAGCGATCGCTCGGGCACCGTGCCGCGTTTCGGCGAGGCCGTGCTCGACGTGCCGGTTTCCGTGTCGGCCTTCGCCGCCGCGCGGCAGGCGTGGAACCTGCCCGGCGCGGCCGCGAACGGCGAGCTGCC